>CAUJFT010000345.1 GCA_963169475.1 Bacteroidota bacterium
AGTAAACGTAATGAAAAGTGAAATCCTTTATGTTTGGATTCCCTTATGTGTAATTTTAATGGTTATAAAGATTTTCCAATCCTGGAAGCATTAACTCTTCTCTCTGAACGCTGCTGATATTTTTTCTACTAAGATTACCAAGCTTAGTAGAATCGGTTCTCCCGATGTAAACGCCCCCATAAGTATGAGTGAGTAAAAAAACTAATAAAATAATTGTCAGTTAAAATATTGCCTATTAATAATTTAATCTTATTATTTGCTATTCATCTTTTACTATTCACTACTTACCTTTTTGTGTCTTCTTCTAATTTTTAGCCCGTTTTTCCATTCTATTTTATCCCAATCCTAAAATAGCATAAAAAAAAGAGGCTGTCCAAAAAAAATATTTCTACGAAAAGTGAATTTATATTTATTATTTTAAATGACTCTTTATTAATGATTTATCAAAAAACACTTCTTTTCAGAGCCAAAAACTAACGAATTATCAATTTTTCAGAAATCGTTTTTACCTTTCTGGACAGCCGCCTTAATGATTGATTTTAAATTTATTACAAATATTTTATATAACGTTTTGGATATTAAAAATAAGTAATTTATCTTTACCAATGATTTAATGGACGTGCCTTTATCTATCAATCGTATATTAATTTAGAATCTTACCCCATAATATTAAGAAAAGAATGGTAATGGATAATTCAAAAAATAATCGCTATTATTAAGCAGTGATTGGTTTTAATTTTATTATTATTCAGTTGTTTATGTTTTTAAAACCAAATATTATTTCTTCAACTACTTAGGTATTTGAGAGAACTGTGAGTTCGATTAATATACAAATTACCAAGGGACTCTTGTCTAATTCAAATAGGAATATCTTATTGCGGAGGTTGGCAATACTCCTACTATCTATGGCAACAGAATACAAATTTTACACATTTTAATATTAAGGATATGAAAAAAGTATTAAAAATTCTCAAATGGATAGGAATTGGGGTAGTGATACTAATTTTCGGGTTTTTCCTTTTCGTCCAATTGACTTGGAATAAAAAGTATAATACCCCCTATCCCAATATTACGGCTAGCTTAGACCCTGCCGTAATCGCCCGAGGTATGTATCTGGCAAATGGTCCGGCACATTGTGGCGGGTGCCATACAAGTATGGACGAGGTCATGCAGTATGATGCAGGGAAGAAGGTAGATTTTAAAGGGGGGTGGGAATTGACTTTTCCGGGATTCGGGACATTTACAGGTCCTAATATTACTTCGGATAAAGAAACAGGAATTGGCAAGCTCTCCGATGCAGAAATTGCCCGCAGTCTTCGATATGGAATAGGGGCAGACGGGAGAGCATTATTTCCGATGATGCCTTTTCAAGGACTAAGCGATGATGACCTTACCGCTATCATTTCTTATCTACGGACACTCCCTCCCGTACAAAATAAAGTAAAGCCTATGGACTTTGGTTTTTTATACAAGGCGTTGTTGGCGGTAGGCATGATTAAGCCCGAAGGACCTAAGGAGACCCCTAAAAAATCTATTCCGATTGAGGCAACGGCAGATTACGGTAAATATATTGCCTATAATGTAGCAAACTGTTTTGCCTGTCATACCGAGATTGACCCAGCTAGCGGCAAATTTATAGGAAAAGACTTTTCAGGGAAAGCCTATTTTGAGCCGGACGCATTCTCTGATGGATACTCTTTCTTGTCTCCGAATTTAACCCCCGATAAAAAAACAGGAATTATGGCTCAATGGACAGAAGAAATGTTTATACAACGATTCAAGCAAGGTAGAGTTCAAAAGGGCAGTCCGATGCCTTGGGGAGCGATTTCAAGAATGGATACTGTAGAACTCCAAGCACTTTACCGATTCTTTCAATCCCTTGAACCTGTTGAAAATAAAATAGAACAATATATTTTTAAACCGGGAGATAAACCAAAGAAGTAGGGCATTATAACTCTTTGCTTCTCTAAGGCAATTATGATGCCAATGCAAGCCAAGCGTTGGTTCTGACGATTATATCAAAACAAAGCGGGCATTAAAAATTTTAGTTTGGTAATTGTACGCTGCTTCCCACGCTTCCAGTCTGACGACAAAGCAGTGCTTCGTAGTGTACTTGTTCTTTTATGATATTTCTCCCTTATACCTTGGGTCAAAATCTATCATCCATTCAATGCCATACTTATCTCTAAACATGCCAAAATAAGAACCCCAAGGACTATCTCCAATAGGAGCTTCAATTTCTCCGCCTTCCGAAAGAGCTTCGAATATTTTATCTGCCTCTTCTTTACTTTCTGTACTGATTGAAATTTTACTTCTATTTTCCCGCTCGTTTACTACTCCCATACTTGTAGGTACGTCATTCGCCATTAATACATCATGCTTACCAATTGGTAAGGCAATGTGCATTATTTTATCCCCTTCAATTTCCGTAAACTTATTGTCGGGGTCGTTTGGTAAATCTTTGAAACGAACAACTGCCGCAAACTCACCCCCAAAAACAGATTTGTAAAAATTAAATGCTTCTTCGGCATTACCGTTAAACATTATGTAAGGATTAATTTGTGCCATAATGATTTATTTTAGTTTTTCTAATTTACCTTTTCGTTGAACCAACCCTTTGTAGTCCCATTGAATTTCTATGGATTTTTTGAGCCATCTTTTTAAATCGTCATGGTTTATTTCGGATAGATTATTATAAAAAATAGAAGCGTCTTTAAATTTTTCTCCTCTGGCGTTAAGTCCATTTTCTTCAAAGTCGGCACCACTCCAAAACATTAGCCGAATACCCTTTTTTTGCTTACTGTAGCCCACAATTGGATTTTTATCTATAAACCAAACCGGGTGTGAATGCCAAATTTTGCTTTCGGTCTCCGTTAGTTCGCTATTTATTGTCAAAGCAAGAAGATTACAAATTTCTATATCTTCTGGGGTTTGTTGATTGTTATAAATTTGAATTTCCGTGTTCATTTTTATCTTTCCTTTTAATTTTTGATATTTTATAATTCCTGTTAATCGCTTGGATATTTACCGGAAGATAGGGTTTATCCTTATATTTTTAAAAACATAATGCTAAAAACGCTACTTCTATAAAAATGAAGTAGTTTTTAGCATTATGTTTGCGGGTTATCTGAATATTTTATAGTTCTCTTATCTATCTATCTTGATTTACAACCCTAGTCTATTGCTTTTAATAGCAGACTAAAGATTGTCGGAAACCTATTGGCAACTCCTAAACCATCGACATAGATTGGGCTTAGATTTGAGTAATCTCCTCCTCTTTGGCTTTGAACATTTTGTCAATTTGGGCGATGTGGTCATCTGTCATTGTTTGTACTTTTTTTTCAGAATCTTTCACCGCATCTTCTGCAACGCCATTGAGTTTTTTAATTTTATTATTCGTTTCATGGCGAACATTTCTAATGGCTATTTTAGCGTTTTCTGCTTCATTCTTTGCCTGTTTTACTAGTTCTTTTCGTCTTTGTTCATTCAGTGCGGGGATAGGAATCCGAATAATGTCTCCGTTATTTTGAGGGTTTAATCCAATATTTGCTTCCATGATAGCCCTTTCAATGGGCGCAATCATTTTCTTTTCAAAGGGCTGAATTTGTAATGTTCTGGCATCCATTACAGAGACATTTCCTACCTGATTCAGCGGCATCGGGCTTCCGTAATACTCTACTTTAATCCCCTCTAAAATTGCGGGGTGAGCTTTTCCCGCTCTAATTTTTCCTAAATCTGCTTCAAAATGATGGACAGTTTTATCCATGTGGTCTTTTGCCGTATTTAATAACGACTTAATACTCTCATCCATATTTAAAAATATTTCGTTTACACTGAAAGATAAAGTGCAAAATTAGTATTTTTTTATTAAATCCAAGATATACAATAAGCCCATTTTCCGAAAAAACATCTATTTTTAGCCTGTATAAATCAAAATGTAGGTTATTTTTCATTATTTTTTGACAAACCTATTCTTTGCGATTGAAAGGAAGATAGGAGATGCTCCGGGTCGAGCCTATTTTTTATTTCCAAAAATGTGCGTGCTTCAGGGTACATTTTTTCAAAAACCTCTTTTGAAAGCCTAACATCTTTGGTAAGATAGACTTTTCCACCATAGCTTAAAACCACTTTATCCAGCTCATCAAGAAAACCGAAAATCCGTGAATCTATGGCAAAATCCATTGCGAGTGTATAGCCTTTTTGGGGAAAGGATAAGTAGCCGCCCTCTTGCTCTCCAAAGGATTTTAGTACTACGAGAAAAGACCCCATTTTTCGGGTAGCAATCCGCTCAATGACTTCCCGCATTCCTTCCAATCCATTTTCTTTGGGAATTACAAACTGGTATTGTGTAAATCCTCTTTTTCCATAAATTCGGTTCCAATGATAGATAGCATCTAACGGATAAAAAAAGCTATCATAGTCAGTAAGTTTTTCTTTTTTTTTGCCAAGCTGCCTGTTATAGTACAAGAAATTAAAGCTCTGAACGGAAAGCGGATTCAGCGCGAAAGCGGGAAAATCAAACGGAACAGATAATGTTAATTTATTAGGAACAAATAGTGCATTTTGAGGAGAAACCCCGTCAGGAATTTCACTTAATGCTACATGCTCTCCTTTCATTACGTGGCTTCTTCCTAATGACTTTCCTTTTTGCAGGCAGTCTGTCCAAGATACGGTATAGGTTGCAGGCTCAAATGCGTCCAAAACCTCAAAGGTTTCCGCAAGGTTTTTTGTTTTTATGACGGTTGTTTTGATATATGAAGATTCAATTTTTTTGAGTTTCAATGTAAGGGAAAGTATCAGTCCTGTCAATCCCATTCCACCGAATGTAGCACGAAATATTTCCTGATTTTCTATTTGAGAACACTTCAAAACTTCACCTTTGGGCGTAAGTAACTCAAAAGCAATGATATGATTGCTAATACTTCCCTCCTTATGATGGTTTTTTCCATGTACGTCAGAAGCAATCGCCCCTCCCATAGAGACAAATTTAGTACCGGGAGTAACGGGAGGAAACCACCCTTTGGGTACAAAAACCTTTAGTATATCTTCAAAAGTAACGCCTGCTTCACAAGTCAATATGCCTTTTTCATTATCAAAATCAAGCATACGATTTAGGTTAAGCGACGAAATTACATTTTTTCCAAGTGCAGAATCTCCATAACATCGCCCCATCGCGCGTGGTATCCAAGTTTGTTTCTCTGTTAAAACGTTATTTAGGCTTTGTACATTCCTGTAAAGCACTTCGTTCGCCTCTATTTCTGGATATTTTCCCCAATTAGTTATTTTCATTAAGATATTAATTGTACAGAAAAAACCGGAAGGTATAAAAAATGTTTTATGCCTTCCGGTAAAAAATACGAATCTAAACGGGAGAGATTAGTTGTAGAACGTAATCAGTTCGCAGTCAAAAATCAAGGTAGAATTTGCGGGGATTTTGGGTTGTGCTTGCGCTCCATATCCCATTTCAGAAGGAATTACAAGAACAAAACGTGAACCTTGTTTCATTTTCTGAAAAGCGACCTGCCATCCCTTGATTACATTGCCCAGCGGAAAATCTGCAGGTACTCCTCTCTCAAAAGCACTGTCAAAAACGCTTCCATCTTTCAAGCGACCATGATAGTAAGCGGACACCGTGGATTCCATCGTAGGAGACGCTCCGGCACCTTCTTGAATCACATATACTTTCACTCCACCGTCTAAGAGCATTACTTTGGAAGAGTCTGCAATAGGAAAAGGCGGCTTCATTGCCGGAGCAGCAGGAGTTGAAGGTGCAGCAGTAGTAGTAGTAGGGGTTTGTGTACTCGGCTCTTGTTTGTGTGTATCTCCCTCCCCGCAGCCCGAAAGGATAAATAATCCCAATACAAAAATGAATAAATGCTTCATATTAGCTTGCTTAAAAAAATATTATTCGGTTTGATGCAGCAAAGTTAAAAACTTTTGTTCGGTTTCTGCCAAAGAAAGAAAACTTTTGCCCCCAGAGGCATAAATATGTCCCCCTCCTTGAAAATTTCCGGCAAAAACATTGACTACGTAGCCATCTTTCCCCCTAAAACTCATTTTTACGCGGTCTTCGTCTTCAAGAATTAGGGTAGAAAACCGAATCCCTTTTATGGATAACCCATAATTTACAATACCCTCTGTATCGCCGGCTTCCATAGAGAATTGTTGAGTAACTTCTTTAGAAATGACAAAATAAGCCGCTTCTTTTTCCGGAATCACTTTCAGGCAGTTTAACAAGCAATGTCCAAGCAAACGGAGGCGATTTTCGGAGAAATTATCATATACTTTTTCGTGGATTTTATAGGCTTCCATTCCGGTCTCCATAAGTTTTGCTGCAATATCATGTACCTTAGGGGTCGTAGAATTGAAGCGAAAAGAGCCAGTATCTGTCATCAATCCGGTGTACAAACAAGCGGCAATATCTTGATTTAATTTTTCGGTTTCTTTCCACTCTTCAAACAATAGCCTGAAAATCATCTCACAAGTAGAAGATGCCTCATCGTCCCAAAATCGGATATCTTCAAAGGGAACGGGATTGGTGTGGTGGTCAATCATAATTTTAATCCCCATTGCTTGTTTCACAAATACCTCTAAGGGCTCGCAGCGGGAAACGTCATTAAAGTCCAAACAGAAAATAAAGTCTGCTTCGCTAATAAGCCTTTCGCATTTTCCTTTCTTAAAAGGGTATATTTCTACGTTTTTTTTACCCGGCATCCATTTGAGAAATGCAGGGAAGTCAGTAGGAGTAACTACTGCTACAAAATGATTAAGCTGCATCAGAAAATGATAAAGCCCCATCGCCGCCCCCATTGCGTCTCCGTCTGGCTTTTGATGCGGAATAATCACTATTTTATGGGGGGTATTTAGCTTCTCTCTTAGTGAGTAGATATTCATATATAGTACAGATTTCGTTTCTATAAAAACAAGGTGAGATGAAAGAGGTGCCCTGTCGCTCCATCATTATCCGATACCGCTACAAGATGTATTTCGGAGTTTCCTATCCTGCCGGTTACACAGAGAGACTCTATTTTTTCTCTGCAAATTTCATCAGTATATCTCACCTCGGAAGCAAAGATAGCCCGAGATTTAATTTTTTCGTCAAAATTAGGAATAATTCCTATAATGCTCCCTAAGATTTCGCCATCATTATAAGTATCTTCGGTATTTTCAGCACTTGCACAAAATATGAGGGTGCGGGTATCTTCATCGTAAGTCGCTCCGGATATTCCGGATTGAACACCTCTAATTTCCGGGGTTTCTATCGTTATTATATGATAGCTACCAGAATCATTTTCGGTATTAAGGATATCAAAATCAGGGGCGATTAATTGGGAGGGTTGAAAAGAGCCGCCTCGGTTTATTAAAAGAATTTTTTGCCCAAATGTAATCAGTGCTTCTATATTAAGGCTATGAATTTGGGCATCAGCTCTTAGTTGATTGTAAAAGGAGGTAAGCAAAAAATCGGTCGGTTTTTCAGGCTCATCAAGGTTGATATAGAAGCCTTTATCTCTTTCTGGAGAAAGAGACCCAGAGCCTACAGCTACAAATATTGTAGTATTTTTTCTTTGGATAAGGGTACCTCCCTCCCAATCCGGCTTAATGGGTTTGGGTATCCGTGTGGGTGGGAGATTAGCGTTTAAGGGAATCTCCCGAATGATATTGCCCTCAATATCGGTTTGGAATAAAAGAGAGGAGTCGTCTCCTAATATCCACAAAGTGTTTCTGGCACACTCCACTATAGAAGCGGAAGATATTTTTTCGGGTAATACGTAATCTTTAACTTGAAATAGCATAATCGGATAGCCTTAAAACACTCTACTAAGGCTTAATTCTTGCTCTTGGATATAACTTTCAAAAAGACGAATCGCATCTTCAGCAGGTTCGTTATGAGGAAGTCGTTTTAGTTGAACGGACTCAATCATAGAGCGCATAGCAGCATCTAGTGTCATTTCTTTGAGATATTTTTTGTACCGCATCAAAATCCAAAATTCTAATAAATCCTCAAACCAAGATACCCAATTTTGGGGTAACCTTGATGCAATTAATCCGAATATATGTCCAAATATATAAAAAATACGGGCATACCAAATAGGAGACACCCCTCTTTTCCTAAGCAGGTCCTTTAAAAAAGCCTCATGCCTTGCCTTTCTTTCCCTTAGTTCTATCTCTTTACGTTCTCTTTTACCAATTTGGCGGTAGCAACCCAAGCGCATGGATTCCCGTGCGTGCAAGTCGCGGATAAAGTATTCCGTTCTTTTTTTTATATCTACTGCCATAATCCGAATGGATCCTAATTTTTAAGCCCAACAATGTAACCCCTAAACCCGCCAAAAAAGAAATAGTTTGAAAAAAGGATACAAGGTTATAATTGTAGGTTTTGGTCTAACTAATTTGCAATAGAAATCCTTCGTTTGCAACGGGCATCTTATAAATTTAATGAATACCAAATCTCATTTTTTGGGCTATATCACAACCCGATAAAACCCGCAAAGGGCGTTTCCTATAATTATTTTTTACCATTCCCTTTGCTACTCTATTTTATTTTGTAACCTCTGAAAGACTATTAAAGAGAGACTTTTCTTGTTCAGCAGTCATGTTTTGCTTTATTTTTTGAGTAGCATCAACATAGAGGTTTGCGAGTTCTTGCAAAAAAGACCTCCCCCTTGGGGCAATGACAACAAAGACCACTCTTCTGTCGTCCTTAGAGCTTTTTCTTTTTACAAGGCGATTATTTTCGAGTCTATCAACAGTGCTGGTAAGGGTACTAAATTTCAGACTAAAAGCATCTCCTAAATCTTTCATTTTTTTTACTTCGTTCACATTAAGATATCGGATAATCTCAATATCTGCTTCAGTAATCCCGTGAACGCGTAAAAGGCTTTCGCGCTTTTGGTTCATCAGAATTACAAATTCTCTAATCTGCCACTCTAACGTTCCTGCGTTGATTTCTAAAACAGCCGGGTTATTTACTCCATTTTGTTCCATTGTTTTTACACTAATTAATGACATATAGTTTAATATTTTACTCGGTTAAAAAACTTGTATATGCAATAATATACAAATACTATGCTGTAATATTATATACAAAGAATTTTAATCTAAAAAAATAATAATAATTCGGTTTTTTTATAATCATACTATTATTATTTAAACACAAAGAAATAATAATAGTATAATACATTTTTTTTATATGAACTATTTGCTTTTTATTTGCATTTATAACTTATAATAATATAACGAACCTAAGCCTTTTAGGTTGTGTGAAAAGATAAAAAATGAAAGAATAAACGAAAATAATAAAAATTATAATTTACATATTTTCAAATTCTTATATAAGATGTTTCTCAGAATATGTTATATTTTG
>CAUJFT010000346.1 GCA_963169475.1 Bacteroidota bacterium
GAACCGTAAGTCCTTCATAAAAACGCCTCCCGCTCACGACCAAAGTCAGAGGTCTCTTTATAGGTTTCGGCTTCCTGATGTAAGACACAAATGCTCAATAGCAATACCTGTAGAAAATTCTTATTACCCCAGAGATTCCAGAATCTCTGATAAATGAACTGATAAGGGACAAGGCTTAACTATTTTTCGCAAATATACGAACCTTTATGGTGGGTTTGGTCTGTTCACGTTCTCTATTCATTTCTTAGGTTTAAAGATTTTTTGGAGCTTTTGAGAGGGGGACGTTGGCGAATCATCAGGGTAAAATTGACCATCTTTGTAAGTACCAGTGATAATTCTTCCGTTTACATCGTGGTATTCAATGGGTCCATAAGGAAGATCATTGCTAAAATTCCCTGTGAAATACTCTCCATTTGGAAACGTAAGTTTTCCTTTTCCCTCCATTCTATCCTCAACAAAGTTTCCTTCGTACCGGTTTCCGTTTTTAAAGATATATTTCCCTTGTCCGTTCATTCTGTCTTTACGGGTATTTCCCATAAACCGGTCTCCGGAGCTAAAACCACATTCGCAATATCCATTGAGATGGCCGTCCACGAGGGTTCCTTCACAAAATGACCCATTTTTGTAGCGTACGGTTCCTTTTCCGTTTGGCTTACCATTTTTGATTTCTCCTTCATAATCAAAAGGCTGCCCGGTATCGTCAGTAAGATTATATAATTTCCCTTTTGTAACAGTGTTTTGGTTTGTGGGGGGATTTGTGGGTATATTAGGGGTGGGCATCGGAACGACAACCTGCTGCTCTTTTATTTCGGCTTCTTTTATTTTCCGCTCACATATTGCTTTTTGCTTGGCGCAATAGGAGTCTGCGGGTTTGTACATGAGTGCCATATCATATTTTAAAGCCGCTACCTTGTATTGTTTGGCTTTAAAGGCATTATCCGCTTCTGCTTTCACTGAAAGAAAGCGCGTTTCATTTTCTTTGCCGGCAGAGGTTTTGATTACCGTAGCTATAGAATCCTCCACAAATTTATGTCTTTGCACCGGTTTCAAAGAGTCCGCTTTTCTAACTTCTGCCGATTTGGCGAAAGCCCCTTGGTTGGAATCCGGTTTCTCCGATGTTGTGGGAGGAGTGAGAGTATCCGTTGGATTGTCTTTGGGCTTGTCTAATAGCCCCGATTCTTTTACTCCCCAACCCAGCCCCCCTAATAGCAATACGAATAAGGGGATTAGTACAATAGGTTTTTCATAGAATGGAGTAGGATAAGGGCTTGTTGAAGGCAAAGATGCCTTCACGCTTGGGTTTATACTGACACGACTAGTATTTGAGGAATTTACTACTTTTGTTGCTTGTTCCGGGTTTGTAACAATAACCGTTTTATTATCCTCTGGTTTTTGTTCCTGAAATAAAATCGTAGTTATTTCGTCTATGGTTTGATAGCGGTTCTGGGGGCGTAGCTCCATTGACTTCATGATTATCTGGTTTAATTTGGGAGATATTCCAGAATAGAAGGTAATAGGAGCTTCAAGGTCGTCCATAGAGCGGGAAGTAGCGTCCAAAGGTGTTTTGCCTGTAATCAGACGATAAAGAGTCGCTCCAAGTGAATAGATATCGGAGAAAGGTCCTCTTTTAGCAGAAACGTTGTATTGTTCTGGTGGCGCAAAGCCCGCGGAAATAATGGTGCTCATCGTTTGGGAGATGTCTCCTGCAAGTACTTCTCTTGCAGAACCAAAATCTATCAATACCACCGAACCATCTTTTTTTCGGAGAATATTGGAGGGCTTAATGTCTCGATGAAGGATTTGTTGGGAGTGTACATCTTTAAGTGCGGAGATAAGCTGACGCGCAATTTCCAATACCTCTGTTTCCTGAAGGCGATTATCGGGCTGTCTTCGCGTATATTGCTCTAAGTTTTCATCAGCAATAAAGGGCATGACCATATAGGCGGTTCCGTTCTCCTCGAAATAGTCAGTTACTTCTACAATATGCTTATTTCCGCGTAGCTTGTACAGATATTGGGCTTCTTGAAGAAAACGCTCCCTAAATTTAAGAAAATCTTCCGGTTTCATACTTTGGGGAATTACAGATAAATCTTCTTTTCGGATACAAAATCCACCAAGGAAAAACTCTTTTACTACAAAATCCGCTTTAAGTGCGGTTTGAGTTACCAGATAAGTAATACCAAAGCCCCCCTGACCTAACACTTTTTCAATCCGATATTTTCCATTTTGGAGGGTGGTTCCCGTAGCTAATACTGCATTTGAGTTTGCCATATATGATGCTAAAAGTATTTTTTGTATTTACAATATAGAGATGCTGAATTTAAATTACTTCATAAGAAGAGAGCTTACAAAATTGGCTATATTATCATGGTCCGTTTCGACAACTATCAGTACTCTGATACAATAATGCAAAATTAACAAATAATTTGATACGGTAAATTGTTATTTTTCTTAGAGAGCATATTTTTTGAAGTATTTTTAAGGTAGAAAAAAGGATTACACAGATGTCCTTGTAACCCCTTCCAAAATGATAGAGAAATACGCTTTTTCCGCTCAAAATAAATTTGGAGGTTTAGTACTTTCGGATTAATTTTGTGGGTAAATCTAAAATTACCTCTCACTGTTGAAAAAAAGAATACGAAAAATAGTAAT
Organism: Bacteroidota bacterium; assembly: GCA_963169475.1. Taxonomy (GTDB): domain Bacteria; phylum Bacteroidota; class Bacteroidia; order J057; family J057; genus JAAFHL01. The sequence continues at coordinate 2,653 of CAUJFT010000346.1, forward strand.
TCCGTTTTATAGCTTTTTGAGGGATGTTCACCCTCCGGGTTTCCATGGAGTAGGGTTATATGATGTTTTTAGATTTTTCTTTAAGGGGGTTTTTAATGCTCGTTTTAGCCTAATGGCGGCAGCAATTGCTTATAATTTTTTCTTTTCCTTGTTTCCTACCCTGATATTGCTTTTTATGTTGCTTCCTTATATTCCGATTCATGACCTTCAAGGGCAGATTATGGAGTATATGAAGGCTTTTGTTCCTTTGGATTCTGTAGGGTTAGTAGATAGGATAGTGGAAGCCTCTTTTCAGAAAATAGGTGTAGGGGTGATTCTTCTAAATATAATACTCATTCTCCAGCCGTCTTTAAGAGGGATTATCGCCATGATGAATGCGTTTAAGCAAGCCGATGATGAGATTCGTAAACAAACAATCTTCCAACTCTATGGTAGGGCTATTCTTATTTTTTTTGTACTAAACATCTTTCTTGTTTTATCTATATTGTTTCTTAATGTCGGTATATATTTAATTGGATATGGAAAATCTCATGGCTTTATCGGGCGCGGGATAGATGTTTTTATGCTAAAAACCCTCAATTATGGGATTACAATGTTTATGCTACTCATTAGCGTAACGATGATATACTATATTGGAGGAGCAAATAACAAACGCTGGCGTTTCTTTTCACCGGGTTCTATAGTAGCCGCTGCCCTCTTACTCGTTACCTTAGTCGCCCTCAATTATTATTTCTCTAACTTCGGAAATTATAACAAAATATACGGAGGGCTTGCCACCGTAATCATTCTGATGATGTGGTTTTATTATATTGCTATTGTACTTCTGTTGGGGAATGAATTAAATTTTTCTATCAATAAAGCCGAAAAATATAAGCGGAAGTTTAAAGTGGCTGCAAGGCGATTGAGCTAAATGCCTCACAAAAATTCAGCTTTCACGCGCTTTGTCTCGAAGGCGTTTCGAAATTATATAGAAAGACTTATAAAGCCCTATATCCGCAGTATTAATACGCTGACTAATCTTGTAAATCTTGCTAAGGATTGAGCATCATTTTTTTTGTACAAAAATTTTTGCCATTTATTTAAACTGATTTTTTTGTAATTTTGGAGCATGAAAAGATTGATAGTACCATTTTTAATATTTCCTACCTTGATTAACGCTCAAATTGGGGGTAGAAGCGTATATGATTTTTTGAATTTAAGCCCTTCGCCAAGGATTTCGGCTTTGGGGGGAGAATGTGTCGCAAGAATAGATGAGGAGGCTACTTTTGCATTTCAGAATCCTGCCCTATTGACAGATTCTGCTTCAGGAAATCTAACCCTCTCTGTATTTAATTATATTAGCGACATTTCTTTTGGCTCCGTCCAGTACGCGCACCATAGCCCCAAGATAGGGACTTTTCACGGCGGAATCCAATATGTATCCTACGGGAAGTTTAATGCCGCTGATGAGTACGGAAATCTTACTGGTACATATCGCTCCGGAGACCTCGCCCTTGTAAGCGGTTATTCCAGAGCTATAGGGCAGTTTCGTCTGGGGGCAAACCTTAAATTTATCAGCTCTAATTTGGCAACTTATAGTTCTTTGGGAGGCGCGCTTGATTTAGGAGCAGCTTATTCCAGCAAGAACGGATTATTCAATGCCGGCATTTCTTTTCAGAATATAGGCACCCAATTATCCAAATACAGCCCTACCGGGAGTAAAGAGGCGTTACCGTTTGAGATTCAAGCAGGAATTTCACTTAAGCCCCGTTACATGCCCATGCGATTGTATGTTACTGCAATTCAATTACAATCTCCTAACCTTATTTATCAAGACCCAGACAAGCCTTTGGACAAAGACTTTAATGGCGAGCCGATTCAACCCCGAAAAAGAACCGGAGATAAAATTATGGGGCATTTTGTGGTCGGTTCAGAGTTTATTCTGGGCAAAAATCTACGGCTTCGTGTGGGGTATAATCACCTAAGAAGAATCGAACTTCGCTCCGAAGACCGAGCAGGACTCGCCGGATTTTCTATGGGCTTTGGAGTGAGAATATCCCGATTCCGAGTAGATTACGGGTTTATACGTTATGCAGCAGGAATGAATACTCATCATTTCGGGGTCTCAACTAACTTGTCTTCTTTCAGGAAAAAAAGTAGCCTTTAGCTTTCTATAAATAACGTGGGTTCGGGATAACTAAAAAAAACAAACGAACGCTTCATAATCATTTTTTTGTAATCCTTAATATTTGGCAAACCGAAGCCATTACGATTCATTGAGTATATACTCCGTGAAAATAAATCAATATGGATATCTTATAGAGAATATTTTATGTATAAAAAACTGATAATCAAAAGTTATTATTTTTAATTGTTGTAAAACTATTCCAAAACCATATTGTGCCTAAGTAGGTAATAATCAATGCTTTAACACACGCCTATTTTCTTAGCTTTTTACTCAACCCTAATTATAACAATGAAGTTAAAAACTACTCACTCACTACCAAACATAAGTCATCACTTCTATAAAAAAGGGAAAACGGCAGAGCGAATATCTCACCGTTTCCCTTTTACAATTAAAAACCAATTATGAGCCACTTTTGCCGATTTTTCCCCAATCACACAAATTAGGGAAAGAAATAACTATTTATATACTACCTTACTAAGGTAATCGTTCCTCCTTGCTGAAAACGCTTTTCGGAACCTTCATCTATCAGAAGGCAATCAAGGTGGAAAGTATAAACCCCTTCCGGAGCATCAACGCCTTTTATTTTCCCGTCCCAACCGTCAGTAATCGCTGCTCCTTCAAATATTTTTGCGCCATAGCGGTCATAAATCCTGAAAGAAAACTCACTTCCTTGTTGGCAATTTGCTCCGAGCAAAAACACATCATTGTATCCATCTCCATTAGGAGTAAAAGCACTGGGTGCATACACACGACAAGTCTTACAATCTGTAATCGTTACGGCTAACTTATCATTGACACGACAACCCTCATGCACCACCTCAACACTATAAATACCCGCTTCTTTGATAATCAAGGGTTGATTAGGAGCATCATTAATCGTCCACGTATAATTGGAGCCTACAGGTACATTAGGGGTTAATACCAGAGAATCCCCAAAGCACATAGACACATCATCGCCCAAGTCGAAGCCATCAAGCGGACTCATACCTATAGTTATCGTATCACTATTGATACAGCCTTGTGTGTTTACTACTGTTACGCTATACGTACCAGGAGTTTTTACATAATATTGTAGATAATGGCTACCGTCCTGCCAAGTAACATTAACCTCCGGCTGCATTACGCTTAAAAGAATCTCCTTATCTGGGCAGAGGTTACGGTCAGGTCCCAAATCTGTAGGAGGAAT
>CAUJFT010000347.1 GCA_963169475.1 Bacteroidota bacterium
TGGACACCCCGATTTTGAGGGGCAGTTGTTTATTAATACGCTAGAAGATAGGAATCATAATGGTACGTTTGAGGCATGGAATAAAGATGAAATCCGTAATGGAAAATCTGGGGATTTTGACGGCATTGACCAAGATGGGAATGGATATGCAGATGATGTTATTGGCTATGATTTTTCAGATACTCCACGCAGTCCCGTAGGTGGGGATTATCTTTATCCAGATGCAGACCCTATGGACGAACACTTTCATGGTACATTTGTGAGTGGTATCATTTCTGCAAAGGATAATAATAAGCAGGGCGGTGCAGGTATTGCACCGAATTGTAAACTTGTAGTTCTAAAGGCTTTTGGAATAGATGGAGGCGGGGAAGATGATGACATTGCACGCGCCATTGTGTATGCTGCTGATAATGGAATACAAGTATTGAACCTTAGTTTTGGAGATGCTTACCCTTCTTTGATGATGCGCGATGCCATACGATACGCTGATAGCAAAGGAGTGATAATCGTAGCTTCTGCCGGAAACGGGACAGGAGATGATTTGCATTACCCGTCTGGGTTTGACCCCGTAATTTCTGTATCGGCAACGGCTCCTCCCGGGAGTGACGGCAAGGAGTATCTTTGGCAGCTTAGTAGCTACGGGTGGACGGTTTCGCTTGCGGCTCCGGGTGCTGGTATTTTTTCTACTACTCTTAGAGATACGGTCGAAGGGGTTTGGGTAGAATATATGCGGGCTTCGGGGACGAGTGCGTCTGCGCCTATGGTTTCTGCGGCTGCGGCTTTGCTACTTTCTCAACGACCGCTCCTTACCCCTCAACAAGTTCGCGGAATTTTGTGTAATGGAGCAGATGATGTTATGGAATTGGGGTGGGACCACTTTACCGGTGCTGGTAGGTTGAATATTCTTCAAAGCCTTCAAACAGTGGGTAGTGCGAATGTTCAAATTTTGTCGCCGAGTAATGACACCGGTTCTGCTGCAGAAGGGATATGGATTAGGGGTACGGTAATAGAGCCACAGCTTAAGGATTACGTATTGGAATATCAAGCAGGGGTGGAAGGAGTAGGAGAATGGAAGGTTATTATCCAAAATCAATTGTTTCAAATTATACAAGATACTTTAGGATATTGGGATATTAGCAATTTGCCGGAAGGGGATTATGTTTTAAGGCTAAGGGTAAATAAAACGAATGGGTACACTATGGAAGACAGAGTTCGTTTTGTAAGAGATAAATCTGCTCCAGAGATTAAAATTAAAGCAATGAGTCCGATTCTTGATAACCAAGAAAGGAAGTTTTATATTGCTTTCCGGGCTTCTGACAGAGGAACTCATACGCTTTTTCTACGGAAGGCTGGGGGAGAAGATTATTTTTCGTTAACTTCTGATAAACTTACAAGAGGAGGAGAGTTTTTGATAGGGAAATCGCTATTGAAGGAAGATGGGGTGTATGAAGGCTATCTTTCTACCCAAAATGAAGCGGGATTAATCGGGCAGTCCGATGTATTTACCTTTATTTTTGAACAGGAGCAAGTTGAGATGAGCGGAGTAAAGCAGCTTAAGCATAGTCTTCCTATGGGGGCATTTGTGCCTGAAGCATTTGATTTTGATGGAGATGGACTGAAAGAAGCGGTTACTAGTAAGTATAATGATAGGCTTTCTTATGGCAAAGTATTTTTCTATGAGTATAATCTTTCAGGGTTTACTCCGGCGGATTCTGTAACTATTAAAAATATTCTTATCCCGAAATCGGTTTCAGATGTGGATAATGATGGGTTAAAGGAGTTGCTCTGTACTGTAAATGATTCGTCTTATATGCTAACGCAAGCAGGAAGCCATGCTTTCCCGACAAAGGTAAAATGGGAGAATCTGGGAGGTGGGAAATATGCTTCTCGTTTTGCAGATATTGATAATGACGGGGTAGATGAGATTTTATTAAAAGATTTTATGGATTATTTTGTCTGGAAAAAGAGTGGAGATACTTATACACAGTTCGCAACTTTACCTGATGTTACGCCTAATTATGTGGGTTCGATTGCCTCACGGACGCTTGTGGGAGATTTTGATTCTGATGGGAAAAAAGAGGTTATCTTTGGAGATTATGACGGAGAATTTGTGATTTATGAATATGATGGAAGTGGAGGGTTTGCCCTTACCTATACGGATACTACGGAATGGCTTTATAAGTCGGGGGAATATCTTGTTCAGGGTGATTTTGATGGAGATGGGAAGTTGGAGTTTTTTGTGGCTACCCACCCCTTGCCGGGTTTGAGGAATGGCGATAATGAGTATGACCCGCTTGCAGTGCATTTGAGGATTTTCAAAGCCTCCGGAGATAATATGTATCAAATGGTCTGGGAGGACTATCTGTATGATATAGATTCTGACGGGTTTACTTGTGCTACCGCAGGGAATATTGACAATGACCTCGAAGCAGAAATTTTATTTACAACTTTTCCACGTACTTATATTTTGGAATTTGTAAACGGGAGCTACGAATTTACTTGGTTTTATTATGGAACGCTTGCAACACATCATATTATTGGAGATTTTAATAATAATGGGGTGAATGAGTTTGGGCTTGGTCGAGGGGATTCCACACTTATGTTTGAGCGCGAGGTTTTTTATTCTGGACCGCAGCCCGTTACTACGCTGGAAGGGCTTGTTTTAGACGAAAGTACCACTTATTTAACATGGCAATCTGTTCCGAATGCTGTTTCTTATCAAATATTCCGTCAAGAATCCGGCACGAGTAATGCGGTGCTTGTGGGTACTACTACTCAACCGTTTTTTAGAGATTCGCAGCTTGTAGCGAATAAACGATATTTGTATGGGTTAATTACTGAAAATCAAAACCTAAGTCCAACAGAAAG
>CAUJFT010000348.1 GCA_963169475.1 Bacteroidota bacterium
GCACATTCATGACTATCTGTGATTTTGCACCGGAAGCGAATACCCATAAATGGATTGGGGTAAAGGAGGTAGCTCATGGTTCCGTGGCTGACGGACTGCCAATGATACCCGCTATCTTTGCTTACTTCCCAACGATAAAAGGTTTCTACTAATGAGGAATCTTCAATGATTATAGAAAGAAATAGGGTATCTTGTGGGCAAACGACACGGCTTCCGGATTTGCTTTTCTTGCCATAAACTTGATAGCCCTTTGTCGTTCTAATTGTTTGTTCTTGTCCGTATATATTTCCGTTTAAGAGGGGAAAAAACAGAATAAATAATAGGCTAACCATTATAAACCTTACTACCTTCCAAGGGGAAGTTCTTTTTTCAGGGTATATTGTTGTCCATTCCACTCCCAAATTTGTTGTTTAAAAAGCGTTTCAATCCGTATTCCGTAATATCCTTTATGGGTTGTCGGGAGAGTATCCCATGCGTTTACTGATTCAAATGAATTAATGATGGGGTAAGTATCCTTTTCTGGAGATACTAAAAGCCATTTTGGGGAGTTTTCTCCATCGGGTTGTATTTTAACAACTAATAAAAACTGCCCTTTTTTTTGCGTTTTTAAAGTATCCAAGATAATCTTATCCGCTAAGGGGCAGTCCAAATCGGGCAAGCACTCTGGCTGATTTTTCAAGACCGCCTTTAGAAGCGGATAAGGTAAATCTCCCTTTATCAATGTGTCAAAGATAAACCCTTTTTCGGAATAACTCACATTGATTTTAAGTTGTTTGCTATTATAGCTTCTGATAAAATAGGAGAAAGAGCGATATTTATGTATCAAGGTATCTTCTGGCTCTACGGTAAAACCACAAAGAGAAAGTAGGATTTTGGTGTCTTTACCAGTTTTACGTATCACTTGTATATCGTTTCCACAAGAGCCTCCCGGACAACCGCATTGGATAGAAGACTCCGCTACAAAACAAGTATCTTCGTTGTTTCCAGAAAGCAGAAAAAAGCGGGTATTTTGGGTATCATACTCAAAATCACATCCCTCCATTAGGCGACAAGTTGTACGAAGTAGTTGTTTATATCGCTCAAATTCAGTATTATTGTTTTTTATATTTAAAGAACCGCGATATTCCTCCTTTCGGGTTTGGGACTCGAAGTTGCACCCCACGAAGCATAAAGCGATTCCAAACAAAATATTTCTGAATAATGTAGCAAGCATAAAACCGTTAGTAAGAAAATACGCCACAAAAATACGGCAATATATCTTACTTCTTCAAATTTTTTCCGCTTCCTTTGCAGAAAATACAAGCAGATGCCTCTCCCTTAACCAATCCCATACCTTTACAAGTGGTACATTCATGCCCATGCAAAATTTCGGCATTTATTTTTCTACCTTTCGTGCAAAATTCTTTTTCTCCTGTTTTAGCGTTAACCATAGACAAAGTTCCTTTGCAATGTGTACAATTTACATATCCGGATTTGCAGCCGGCTTTACACTTTTCGTATGAAGCATACATTCCGCTTCCCTTGCAATGCTTGCAGGCATCTCCTGTTGCTGTGGCAGAAGTAGCAGGGGGATTGACTACAGGCGGGGCTGCTGGTTTATGGTTATCAAGTACCGAAGTCTTGGGAGTAGGAGGTGTTGTCTTTACGGGCAAAGCAGCAGGGCTTGTTGTCGGCTTATTAGTAGCAACCACCGGAGGCTTAGAGATGGGAGGTATCTCTGTCGTTTTTTTAGGAGCAGGAATAGGGGTTGCCTTGGGGGATTCCCCCCTAAGGGTTGCGGTAGTGGGTACAGCGGTACTTTTGGGGGTCATATTATCTGCATATAATACTTCAGAGGCTTGTGTCGGTCTAAATGAGCCTTGATTGACTCCGGCAAGAAACTGCGTTTCGGTAATCGAGTTCATATTTATATCGTAATAGGCTTTGATTTCTCCTTTCCATATTTCATAATATGCAAACCCATTAGGGAGGATATATTTGTTAGAGCTTCCTGCCCTTCCATTGGTAAAGATTGATTCTACTTGGACTCCGTTAGGTCTATATTCGATTCCTGAACCATTTTTTTTACCTTTTTTGAAATTTCCGTCAAAAACTATTCTTTCCTCTTTGAGTATCTTTCCCTTGCCTTCATACTTACCCGCTACGAAATAACCATTGTAGGTTTCATCTCCAATTTTCATCACCCCTTTTCCATCGCTGCAATTTCCCGAAATACAGTTTTTGATTACTTGCGGGTTACTGACCTCCCCGTAAAGATTAGCCCTTTGGAGCATTACCTTTCTATTTGTATTAAGGAAAAGCGTTGTGAAAGTACTTATATCTCCTTTTAATTTCATAATTACCCATTCGAGCGGAACATTATAAATGGTTTCTTTTTCTCCTTTCTCTGTCTCAAACCCACTAAGCTCCTCCCCTACCCTTATACCGGCTACCTCTGCGGGGCTACCTTTTACTACCTCTTGTACGATAGGGACGTAGGTAAATACCGTATTTTCTTTTTTCTGAATCTTATAAGTAAATCCTAAAAAACCTGAATTCAAATCTGGCTCTGCTCTTGTAAATACCCGCTTAAATTCCTGGTTAAATCCAAAAATACCTTTGTAGCCTACCCACGATTTTTTTCCGCCGGAAGAAGGGTCTAACGTGCGAAAAGTGCAGTCTTCACACCCTGTCAGTGCTTGATACCACTCTTCTCTCGCGCTTAAAAAAGCGGCTTCGTCTTCTACCAAGTTTGTATAGACTTTCATACTTTTGCCGTTAAGCTCAATGATAGGCTCTCCTTCTGCAATGGCTACGCTCGTGAATTGCTTATTTAATACCACTACGGGAGCATAAAATGCTTTTTTTTCGACATCTTTAAAGTATCCTATACCAACCCTAAGCGTAAACTGCCCATATACAGGACTAAGCACGGAGGCAAAAAGAAATATAATGATATAAAAAAAGAAATTTCGCATAAATATATCTGTTGTCTTTATACGCGTACCTTCAAAAAATGTACCAAGAATAGAATATACTACAAATATATGTGTTTTTTGAAGGATTTACAAAGAGTTTTATATTTTTTGGCTCGAGGATTAAGAGGCATTAGGAGAATAAGCGGGGCAAATACATTAGGAATTATCAGGGTTATACCGAAAAGTCATGTTGAGTGAAGCGAAACACCACACAAGGAACTCTGGTTCTTGCATAGGGCAAAACTATTTTTTTACCCCTCTTTAATTCCTACCGTAAATTTTTATTCTAAGGGCTTTCCCCACGAAAATAGGGCAAATCGTTCTCTTTTTTGATAAATTATTACATACCTTTTTGGTGTATTGCTTACAAGCCTAACAAAAATAGGATTAATTTTTATGGCTTTATACCATCATTGGCATGAAATATGTAATACCCTATTTATCCTTTAATAAATTGATAATCACAGAGAGTGTAAAGTATAAGAATATGAAAAGAAATAAAAAAAATGCAATAAAATCTTCAAATCTTAGGGATATTGATTATGTGCAATTAATCATGGAAGCCTATAATTGGGTAGAAATTGGTATTGAATATAGGGGAAGTAATCCAGCAGAAGCAACCTATTATAACATTAATAACAATGTGAGCTTAACCTTAGAGTTTCATCAGCCTCTAAACCTTATTACTCTCCAAATAGAGGGAGTACACGGAGCTAATAGTTTGAAGTTACACTTCATGTTCGATAACCGCCCACAAAGAATCTTGGAATGGATAGTTTCTGTCCAAAACGATATTAATATAAACAACTATACCGTTTTATTAAAAACCGCTATTGGTAAATGTGAAATGATGCTACTCGAATTAGAAAACAAAAAAATATACGAAGTCGTTCTCCCCTCAAAATAAAAGGGATAGATATTTAAGAAAAAACGCGCCAAAAAATCATAACATTGCATTCACCCTATTTGAAACCTTGTAAATAAATTTCCTTATTGCTTTGTTATTTCATGCTACTCTATTGTTTCGTTTTACTCTACCCTGCATTTTTTTAAAGAGGAAAAAGGGTAGCGGGTAGCTTTGTGGTACAAAACAAATCCATATAATTGGGTTTTTGAAGGACTACTTCATCTGTAATGAGTAAATACTAATAAGTAGTTCTTAGTTTTTAATGATAAGTTCTTAGTCTTCATAAATAACTGTTTATCAGTTTTTTAACTGAAAATTATATTATAAACTAATTTCAAACCAGTACTTAGAACGTATTGGCTTGGAGTGTGGTGTTTCGCATTCGCTCAACATGGGGGAGAGAGTCTGATAAAATGTCGGGATTACCCTGCCCTTGACAGAAAAAGAAAACGGCATTTTATGTACATCATAGTTACATAAAATGCCGTTTTAGAGTTATCTCTTTAAAGAAATATCTGCCCTACTTAGGCACATTATTAGGGTTCAGGAGGTCATAAAATTGGTCCAATTTAGGGAGGATAATGATTCGGGTTCTACGGTTCGTGGCTTTACCTTCCGGTGTGTCATTAGCGGTAAGGGTATTGTATTCCCCTCTTCCGGCAGCAATCATACGATTAGGATTTACCCCATAAGACTTTTGAAGTATCCTTACTACCGCGGTTGCTCTTTTAACGCTCAAATCCCAATTATCCTCCATACAAACGGATTTCATGGGTACATTGTCTGTGTATCCTTCTACCATTACTTCTAATTCCGGTCTTGAAGCGATAATTTTAGCGATTTTACCTAATATTTCTCCTGCTTTAGGAGTAATGTTTGAGCTACCGCTTTGAAAAAGCATTTTATCAGAGATATTGATAAAGACTACGGTTTTATCTACTTTTACCTCTATATCTTTATCTCCAATTCCTTCGGAAAGTACCTTCGTTAGGTTTACAGCTAATGCGAGATTAATAGAGTCTGCCTTGGTTTTAGCGGCTTGAAGGAGATGAATATATTTGTCTTTTTTTTCTAATTGGGTTAAGGTTTCACGGATATTATTGTTAGCAGTTTGAGACAAGACTGTGAGGTCTCCCACTTGCTGATATTGTTTATCGCGCTGCTGCCTTGCGTCTGCAAGCTGTGTTTTGAGGTCATCTACTTGCTGCTGACGAGCGCGAACATTCGTTTGGGCAAGGGCAAGCTCACTTTTCAGGGAATTTACCTCCTCTGTACAAGCCTCAAACTTACCCTTATACAAGGCAGTTTGCTTATTGCACTCCTCCAGCTTACCTTTGATAGATTGAGAGAGGTCAAAATTGGTTTTTTCTGATGATTCGAGCCGCTTCTGCATTTCGGCAAACTTCTTTTTGCTCACACACCCGCTTAATATCAGCATGACGGCAAAGAACACAAATAATGCATTTGATTTTCTCATAAAAAAATATTTTAATGGATGTTTTTGATGACTTTTTCCCGATAGGAATCAATTTTAATTTCTGCAAGATTTTGAGTTATGTCTTGACATACAGCAAAAATACTCCTCACTCATCGGATTTCTTAGCTCGTAGGGGCTTCCAACTTTACAAGGGCGGTATCCCTTAGCAGGAACATCGGCAGTTTCTCTATCTATAATCAGGAGTTTTCGTTTATAGCTTTCCTTAACCTCTTTGGGGGTTTGGTTTACCAAATCACTAAGGTCCGGGCTACCTGCATTTTTCCAAGCAGTATACCAAAAAGAACCCACCCGTGAAATAGAACGCTGCATTCGTCTTTCTACCATTCCGCTGAGCATTTTATGATAAGCTAAGGAAAAGTCTTGGGAATAAGTTCTTACTAATATTCCATTACGATTTTCAAAACCATATTTTTTATCTGTGGGGAAAGAATCCGTAAGATTTTTTTCAAAAAGAAGTACACTATCCAATGCACCATGGCTTTCAAGCACTGCGTCCCAAGGCTCTAATAAAATATCCTCTATATATTTGGCCTTTCCTACATAAAAATTATATTTATCTGCGTATAATTCTGGCAGCCTTGACTCCCAAAATCCATGAATCCCCTTTTGATTCGTCATTTGTCCGTTGTAATTTTCGGTGGTATGCAAAGGGACATGCGCATCTCCGACATAGTGTCCTAAGTCAGTAGAAAGTTTCATAATCCTATCTACATCTTTCTCTTTAAACGCCTGTGTAAGGCGTTTCATCATTACCGGAATATGAAAGGGAACTATCCCATAGGCTTTTAGAGTGTCTTCGGTATAAATCTTCACGGCTTCTTCCCAATATCGCGGAAAGTCTACAAAGGGATAGGTTCCGTAATGGTCAATGTCAATAAAATGACAGGCATCTTCTCCTTCTACGGCACTCCTACGTTTATCCGGGTCCACTGCATGTTCTGTCAGGTATTCTATATTTTTTTTGTATAGTACAATCATCTCCGGTGGGAGTGTGAATACTGCCATTCTGTTAATACGTTGATGCGCCCAGAAACCCCAAGCGGAAGCCTCTTGAATGGTTAGGAATAATAACAAGACAAATATCCATTTCTTATACATAGCTTTGATTATAAAGAAAGTGAAGGAGAGTAATTTTGTTTAGGAATACGAAAAAAACGGCAAGGAAGTTTTTTATAACGAACAATTAACAATATACTTACCCGCACGAACGGTGTCGTATGTAACAATAACGCAAAAACAAAGCGCAGAAAACAGCGGCGGAATCCTAAGAATCCGCCGCTGTGGAGCATTTTTGTAGGGGAATCCCTAAATTATTGACCCTTTTTGCCGTAGCGACTATAGAATTTATCTACACGCCCTGCTGCATCTAGCATTTTTTGTTTGCCAGTAAAGTACGGGTGTGAATCGCTAGAAACCTCTAATTTAATCAAAGGGTACTCTTTGCCGTCTTCCCAGACTATAGTATCTCTTGTATTTGCCGTAGAGCGGCTTTTAAAAGCGAAATTTGTAGAAATATCTTTAAAAATCACTTCTCTGTAATTCGGATGAATATCTTTTTTCATGACTCTTTTTGAAATTAGACCGCAAAGGTACAGTTTTTTTAATAAGTAGGAAAAGATTTTTGTACTTTTTTTAATTTCTTTTAAAATAATGCTCGAATTTGTACTCTTCCGGTATGGATTAGGGGCGAATTTGCAGGAGCACGCCCCTCATAGGTAATACTCAACTCCATATCTTTGAAGATATAGTAAGTAAAAAATGCTTGCCACACTGCATTAAAGCCCGGATTCAGGCTTTCCAGTAGCTCATAATTAGCGGTGAAGTTGGGTATATCTCCGGTATTTTTTTGGGAGATTCCGATTAAATCTAACTTCAAGTTTAGATTATTTCTGTTTTTTAGATTCCACCGGTTTTCTGCCGTCAATTTATGATAATTGACCTTGGAATTTATCGTTATAGAATCGGTAAAGTTGCGCTTATATTTATACTGATAGCCCAAAGTAAATCGGAGCTTTCGGGAAGCCTGCCAATTGATTTTGGGAGAGGTCTCGACAAAGCGAATATCAAAATTTCGGGTGGGGAAGTTTTTTGTAGTGGTAAAGCGTTTTCCAATACCTGTTTCTAATTCAAGACTTTTATCGCTTGCAAGGGAAAGTCGCTGGGCAAAAACCCACTGACGTGAACCTCTCATTTCAGTACCTGTACTCAAAAACTGTTTGTTTCGGTTATTTTGATAAGAAAACTTCAAGTCTCCCTTTGTCGCATTTTGAAAAAACAAAAATTCCTGCCTGAAATTGTAACTCATATCAATCATGGTAGTATCCGAATCTTTTTCGTTGAAACGCACCAGATAGGCGTTTAGGCTATTTTCTCTTTGCCGGCTTTGATTGATTCTTATTGTCGAAAAGGTCTTAAAGTTTCTGACGGTTTCCTTCCATGGATTTTTAGATTTAGGATACAGTTTTTTGAGTTCTAAGCGAATACTCCCCTGTAAAGCAGGGCGGGTAGTAGGTACGAACCTTCGGGTGGGGAGAACCGTTCGTATAAAGTTAGCGGTTAACGGATTATTTGAAATTACAAATTCATTGATATTTTGTATTCCGTCTTGATTATCATCTTTCCATTCATATTCTCCTTGTCCGGGATTAACCGGCAGGAATTTGATGTCTCGTTGAGCAATCTGCTCGGAGGTAATTTCATAAATAAGGTTAGCGTAAAGCATACGTCCTGGTGTAGAGCCTGTAAGTTGAAGATTAGTGTTCAATACACGATTATCTTCTAACCCGGTGGAGCGAAAGGCTGTATCTATAAGTGTAAGGGTGCGAAAAGCGGTGATATTTTGAAGGCGGAAATATTCGGAAGGGGAATAGATAATTTTGTAAAAATGCGTAAAAGCAGTAGATTTGTTTCTTAGCGACTGCCGGAAGAACTCCCTATCATATCGGTAATTTATGGAAAAATCTAACTGTAATTTCTTTTCATCAGGAGTGCGAAAATAGGGTTTTATGTCATAAAACTGAAAACTTCCTGCGGTGGCAGTATCCGCCCTATTCTCTATTTTATCTTCAAACCATATTTCAACCCCTGTTTTCCAATTTTTTCGCTGATAAAAAATGTCCCCTTCATTCCGTATCCACCGTGATTTTCTTTGGATACTATCTTCCTCTGTATAAATATGAGTAAAAGTATAAGTACCTTGTATGGCTTTATGAAGCCCCGAAGTAAGGGAATAGACTTGGCGAAGTGCGTATCGCCCTTGACCGGTTATCCTCAGACCATTTTCCGTATCAAGTTTTAAGTTTTTTTTCCATTCAATCCGATTTTTTATCATTGTTACATGCTCATTCTGCCTTACGGTAGAGATATCATTGAAGTTCCAAATTCGCCCGTATTCAGCCTTGTAAATCCTGTCTAAATTCTGATATTGGGCTTGGACAAAGGAGTAGCTTATCTCAGAATGAAAAGATAAAGAATCTGCCATTCGGATTTTTTCTAACTTCAAACCCGCAAGAGAAGCCACCGCTCCATTATCTTCCTCATTTAAGGAGGAAAGCCTATTTTTATCTTCTATGCTATAAGCCTGTTCGGTATAAACTTGGAATTTAGGCGTTATTTGGTACCGGGCTTGGATTCCGGTTACCTGCAAAAGGCGGGGTAATACCCAAGGTTTTGCGGGGATATAGTCGCCTGTAGGATTACCCAGCACATCGGGTGGCACCCATTGGAACACATACTGATTAAATCCGCTTTCATCTCTTTTGTAATTCCCTTTTCCTATTCCGGCATACGTAAAATATACTCGGTATTCTGCTTGAAGGGAATCTATTGTATGAACATATCGCTCATAAGGTTGCCCATTTATGGTGGTATCGCTTCGGTAATAAAAAGCTTGGAGGCGGTTAAAGGCTGAATCGCGGAATACTCCGGAAGTATATACTACTCCGCTGCCAGCATCTCCGTAAGCAGCAAGAGAATCCTTTACTGCAAAGTAAGCCGCTTTATCATCAAAGGGCGCATTGGGGTTATCGGCATCTCGGCTATAAGTAGCCTTGATAGAGAGTCTTTCTTTGAGGAAGACATGTTCAGCCTCTCCAAAAATCAAGCTCCGGTTAAAATAACGGTCTGTATATTCAAAATCTATTACTATCCGGGAGATATTGGTAATCACGTTACGGGGAGTGAAAGTTAGTTGAGCGGTATTATAATCTATTACATAATCATTATTTTCTCCCCTAGTGAGTAGCTTTCCGTTGAGATATACTTTTTCACTCCCTGCAAGTACCGTAAAAAACTGTTCCCCACTTTTACCCGTCATTCTATAGGGTCCAGAAACCCCGTCTAAGGCGGTAATCGTGTTGGAATGAAACTTTCCTTTGGCAACCGCCCCGCTTAGAGAGGCTTTTGTTTTATTTTTTTCATACCCTAACTTTACGCCTTGTACGTTGCGATATAGGTCTGTAAAGCGGCTACCTTTTTGCTGTATTTCATAATCTCCAACCGTGATAAATCCTCCATTTTTTCTTAGTTGAATAAAAACCCTATCAAAGTCTGAAAGTTGCTGCGTACTCCCGTCCGGCTGGACCGGGATATTATCGTCCGTAATTGCACCTACAATTTCTAATCCGTCTCCAAGGTCTCCTTCTAATTGAAGTCTCATACCGGACGTAACTGCAGTACCCGTCGCATTGCCTACGGTTAATCCTCTGGTAATGCTTCCGCTTTTCTTCAAGCGGTTTTCTTCTTTAAACTCTTCCCATTTAAAATAGGTATCGCCCACAATGAGTTGAGGTTCATCTAAGGAATCTCTGATAAGAGTAGCTTTTTTTAGGGCAATTGTATCCTGCATGATATTTGTAAAGTATCGGTAAGAAACCACCAAAGTATCTCCGGAAAAAATAACCTTTGGGAGCATTGTAAGTAGCCCCTTTTCATAATCAATCGTATAAAAAGTGTCTGTTACAATGCCTCCGCCTAAAAGTACGCTTTCTGAAAATGGAACTATTAGCTGACGCGTCAGCATAAGCGGTTTGCCTACAAAAATCAGGGTGTCTCTTGTCTCTCGGCTATTCTGAGCATTTAGCCCGCATACAAACCCTATTAATAGAAACAACCCTATCCATTTTTTTTTCAACATACTCCATTCGGATAAAGGCGCATTGTGGTGATAGAGAACATTTAAAATATTAATAAGTAGTGTAACGATTCTCTACATGGGAGAACAAAAACACTATTATTTGATTGCTCCCTTATTTCTTTCTCACCAAAATACATACAAAGGTATAAAAAAGGAAGACATGAGAGTCTTATGCGCAAGAGTGGTTAAGCCCTATTGAGCCAAAACCCTAATAAACAAAGCGGTCTCTTATATCGGCTAACCCAATAATAGAAACGTAAAAAACCCATTACAAGGTATTGTTAAACTCGGTAACTTTTGGGTTACAAAAAAAACCCCACCGGGATGGTGAGGTTCTCGACTTTGGGGTATTGGTGGGAAAACTAGGTAGGTAAAAAAATGGGTTAATTCTGGGTACAAAGGTACAGCCTTCTTTTATTACGACAAATTCTTTTTTGCCATTTTTCTTACATAGGACATCAATTGAGGGGTAAATTATATTATTTTGGGAGAGTACAAACGCACAAAGAGGGGCTTTATAGGCTAAGTAGTTCTTAGTTTTTAATGACAAGTCCTTAGTCTTCACAAATAACTGTTTATCAATATTTAAACAAAATAATATCATAAACTAATATCATAAACTAATTTCATAATGAGTACTTAAGTATAATTAGGCAAATATAACGACTTCTAAGAAACGATATTTCTGCTAATGAAAATATTTTTTGTTTATGTGAAAATTGTTGTAATTTTACGACTTGAAGTATAAATCATATTTAATAAAAAGGAGATATTAAGCATAGTGGATACAGAACCGTTTTGTAGTAATTTATTAGTATTTTTGCCAGGAATAGGATTAGATTGGATAGTTTTAAGCATTAACACGCTGGTTTTCTTCCTTTTATTATTGGGGTCATTTTTTGCTTCTTCTTCGGAGGTGGCTTTTTTTTCTTTAAATAAATCTGAGAGCGATGCTTTCAGGGAAGATGATTCTCCCAAAGGGAAGAAGATATGGTGGCTACTAAACAATCATAAACACCTCATCGCTACAGTACTTATTACAAATAATTTTGTTAATATCTTTGCCATTCTTATAGGCACTTACATTATCCGTACTTTATCGGAGCATCTTGGGCTAGAAGAGTGGCAAGAAGCACTATTTAGTATAGGGACGGTCTCTACGCTTTTGCTGCTTATCGGCGAAATTATCCCTAAGGTGTATGCTTCAAGGTATAAAATCAATGTCATCCATTCGTTTTATCGTCCGATTTATATTCTAACACGAATTTATGCTCCTATTATTAAATTTTTGATATATATCACTAAATTCATAGACAATAAGATAAAACCCAAGCAAGAAAATGCCTCTTTGGACGATTTGAGAGATGCTATTAAAATGATGCCCGAACCGGCAAAAGATGAGACAGACGGGAGAGATATTCTAAAAGGATTACTGAACTTTCGGAATATTACGGTTGAGCGGATTTTTAAACAAAGAACTCAAGTTGCGGCGATTCCCTACGATATGAGCTTTCAAGAACTGATTACATTTATTAATGAAAATGAATTTTCGCGTATTCCGGTTTACGAAGAAAGTTTAGACAATATTAAAGGCGTTTTACACATTAAAGACTTGCTACCTCTCATCGACAGTAACCCAGAGTCTCAACAAGAATGGAGGAATTGGATACGTCCGGCTCTTTTTATTCCGGAAAGTAAAAGGATAGATAACCTATTAGAAGCTTTCCGTCACAAACGTACCCATCTCGCCATCGTGGTAGATGAATATGGAGGCACCGCAGGCATTGTAACACTAGAAGATATCACTGACGAGATATTTGGAGAATTAAACGATGAATTTGATACGGAGGTGGCTCCCTTTCAGGAAATAGAGAAAAATCTTTTTAGAGTAAACTCCACCTTATTACTAAATGATTTTATCAGAATCGCTGATTTGGAAGAGGACATCTTTGATAAACTACATG
>CAUJFT010000349.1 GCA_963169475.1 Bacteroidota bacterium
CCGGAAATTCATCTCTGCATTTAGATTCGATGCACAAAATTACGTCCTTTTTCTTTATCCTCGCTATATCTTGTATTTTTTTCTTCAAAACGCGGTAATTAGGGTGCAAAATGATTTTTATGTGAGTAGTTGGAGAAAGAGTATTTTCTAAAATATAATATTAGCAATAGTATTGCAGGGTGTGCTACAAATATTCGGTAAATATTGGGGGGGGGTAAGAAGTTTAGTTATTTTAATTTATCAATAAAAAATATTTCTAAAAATTCTTTTTTATTTTGCTGAATAAAAAAATGTTTGTACATTCGTAACTTGATTTCCCTTTATATTTTTGAAGTTGGAAGTAAAGGACTTTGCTCTTGCATAAAATCAATTTTTTGAGCCTTTAGAAGTGTGGAACGGGCTTTGAGTTGGTTAGAAATGTAGATTTTTAAGTTTTTTAAGCGGGTTTGCATGTGGATGTACTGATTCAAATCATTGCCACACTGACGAGCGACGAGGTCAGGCGGTTTAAGATTTTATCTAACCGTTTTAAGGCAGATGAAGAAAAGAAACTTATACTCTTGTTTGATGCGTATCGTGCCGGAGGGGCGGATACGCAGGAAGATGATGTTGTCCGGTCTTTGTATGGAGATTTAAGTCCTAATAGCAAAAATAGCTACTACCGTCTGCGAAATAAGTTATTGAATAGTGTAGAAAAAAGCCTGCTTTTTTATCACTATAATGATAAGAGTGCGCTTGAAACCCATAGCTATCTCCAACTTGCATTAATCTTTGAAGAAAGGGGGCTTTATAGGGAAACCTATCAGTATCTAAAAAAATCGGAAAAAGTAGCATTAAAAAATGACCAATTTAATCTTTTAGAGGTAATTTATGACGAAATGGTAAAGCTCGCCTCTAAAGATATAGAAGTCGAAATTGAAGGGATACTTAATCGGCGTAAAGAGAATTTTGAAAAAATTCAGATTACGCGAATGACGAGCGAAGTGCTTGGGGTAATCTCCCAACAGCTAAAAAAACGTAACTTTTCGGAAGGGGGGAAGAGAAATGATTCTGTCATTCGACTTTTAGAGGAGACACGTGAAAAATTAGAAAGTCATCAACAAATATTTCATTCTGCTGCGGGTAAAATTTCTATTTTTAGAGCAGTAGCGGCAATCTTACAACAAAAGTCGGCTTATTCAGAACTTGAAAAATATGTAAAGGAAACCTTTACAAATTTTGAGACTCACCATATTTTTAATAAGGACAATCATAATTTCCGGATATTAATGCAAGTATGGAGAATCAACAGTCTTGGGCTTTTGTTACGGCTCAAAGAGGCACGGGAAGCACTCTCTGTATTAAAGGAAGACCTTGACAAATTTAACCGTAAGCACTTTAACGAGTATGCTATTTATTATTACTCTGCAAAAATAAATAATGATAAATCTTCTGGTAACTTAGAAGCCTCTATGCTTTCTGTCCAAGAGGCATTAGGAATGAGGGAGGTAATTCAAAGTAATATACATGAATTACTGATGTTAATCAGTCTTGCCGACCAATATTTCTGTCAGGAACAACCTCAAAAAGCATTAGAATGCGTTGAAAAAATCAAAAATCATTCAAAGTTTCCTAAATTAGGGGAAGAAATTCGGCTTTATTTGGGGGTATTTGAAATGGTAATGTATTATGAGTCCCGTAATTATAGTAGAGCCGAAGAAGCCTTTACGAAATGGAAACAAGATTTTAAGGCTTTGCTAAAAGAAGGGAGCTACGACAAGGCGTATCGTTTTGCCGAAATTATCATTCGCCTATGCGAAGCTGCCCGGGAAGGAAAAAGAATTTTCCTTAAATCTGCCCTCAAAGGGTTTGAGCAAGATTTTCCGCCCTCCAAGGTTTCTAGTAATCAGATTATAATGTATGAGGTTTATCTTCAAAGTTTATTGGAAGGAAATGTCTATTACCCTGCATTCTGTGAGTATATCCGACAAAATGAAAAATAGTTTCTCCTAAACCGGTTACTTTTCTCTACTTTTCACAATAAAGATAGAGATAAACTAAATTAATCTGTTTTTCAATGTCTATAAAAATTTATAAAATGAATATTAAGCCAGTTTTATTTAAAGTTATTTTGTGTGTATCTTTTCCTATTGGAACGTTCCTATTTACTTCTTGTGGACCCGGTACTACGATTGACCCCGTAGATATTGAAGTAACTGATGATATTACCTCCGCTACTACGTTTACTAATCGTAATAGCGGAGTGGACTATATCGTAAAAGGAGAGGTTTCGATTAAAAACATGCTGACCATCGAACCGGGTACTGAAATTCAGTTTGATAATTGTGCGTCACTCCTTATCGAAGACGGAGGGGGACTAAATGCAACGGGAACAGCCTCAAAACCTATTATTTTTACGGGGAAAGAGAAAACCAAGGGTTTTTGGAAGGGGATTTATTATATTGGGAGTAATACGGTCAATAACAAGTTGGTTTATTGTACTGTGGAATATGGGGGGTGTGATGACTATCTCTATCATGAAGCAAATGTAGTAGTAGGCTCAAATGATTATGGGGCAGGTCGCTTGACAATGTCAAATACTACGATTCGGAATGGCTTAAAAGACGGACTTTATATATCAAAGGGTTCTTATTTAGACGATATTAGTAATTGTGTCATTACGGGCAATGACTATCCCGTACGAATGGAGGTAGAGCGTTCTGCATTTTTGAAAGCAAATACTGATTACTCTGGGAATGATAATGATTTTGTTTGGGTTCAAGGTTGGTGCTTTGGAGGCACCCCTATGTCCGTAAACTTACATTGGAATAAGCTAAATGTTCCTTATACCTTAAAATGTGAGCTTATTAGTGCTGCGGAATTTAGCGTTGAGAATGGCACTACAGTTGTCATGCAAGAAGAGGCTCAGATTCATGGAGAGACGGGAGCAGATTTTGATTTTACCGGAATTACTTTTGAAGGGAAAGAGCATACTCCGGGCTATTGGTTAGGATTTTATATGGAAGGAGGTTCGATAGAACTGAATAATTGTATGATTGCAGATGCGGGACACGCGGGATTTTGGAACGATAATTTTGGTTCTATTTATCTACTAGGGTCGTTTGGTACCCCCTCGTTGAGCGCGACCGGGTGTACTATCAAAAACAGCTACCAACATGGAATCGCTACCGATAAATTAAGCTTTATTAATGCAGACGCTGGTACCGTTAATACTTTCCAAAATATAGGAATGGTACAAACCGGACAAAATGTATTTGAGTTCTGACAACCTAAAATTTTCTCTATACTAGAAAGCTGACGGTCACACGTTGGCTTTTTTTAATTTAGGAGATTATTTCTTTACAACTCTGTGATGTAATTTGTCAAAAAGTCGGCGATTTTTCTATCGTTACTTAGGTTGGGAAATTTATTTTGTCCTCCAAGTTTTCCTTGTGCTTTCATATATTCCCTACAAGCATTGGGACTAATGGAATTAATTTTTGGTAATTTCAACAGTTTTCCTTCTCTTAAATCACGGTAATAGGGATTTTTTTGTTGGAGAGAAGCATCTATCACTGCTTGAAAACGATTGATTTCTGCGGGAGGTGTTTTAAATTCTACAAACCATTCGTGAAAAGATTCTCCTTTTTCGGGGCTAAGAAAAGGTGCTGCTGTAAACTCCTGGATTACGGCATTGGTTGCTTTTGCAGCTTCCTGAATTGCAGCTACCACTTCTTCGGTAATAATATGCTCTCCAAACAAGCTCAAAAAATGTTTTACGCGTCCGGTTACGCGGATTTTAGGAGGAGTCAAAGACACAAACTTTATAGTATCTCCCACATCATACGCCCATAATCCGGCGTTTGTGGAAACTACTAAGGCGTATTGTTGATGTAATTGTACGTCTTTGATGGTTAGTCTGGACGGGTTTGGTTTCCCATATTCTTCCAAAGGGATAAATTCATAAAATATCCCCCCATCAAGGACAAGAAGTAGCCCTTCGTCTTTCCAATCGTCCTGAAAGGAAAAAAAGCACTCCGAAGCAGTGTATAATTCAATCATATCAGGCATTTTTCTTTGGGAATGCTGAAAGAATATATTGAATACCTAACGGTAAGAACTAAAATCCACCCCCCCATGAATAAAAATTTGAAGGT
>CAUJFT010000350.1 GCA_963169475.1 Bacteroidota bacterium
ATTGTGTCTTTCTAGTAGATACCTACGACACGATTCAGGGGGTAAAATATGCTATAGAAGAAGGGAAAAAGCTAAAGGAAAGAGGATACTCTCTCGCAGGAATTCGGCTAGATTCTGGGGATTTAGCGGCCCTGAGCATAACGGCTCGTAAGCTACTTGATGAAGCAGGTTTTGAAGAAACAAGCATAGTTGCAAGCAATGATTTAGACGAATATACTATCAAAGAACTCAAAGCACAAGGGTCGGTAATCAATATATGGGGAGTGGGGACAAAGCTAATAACCGCCTATGACCAACCCGCTTTGGGAGGCGTTTATAAGCTATCTGGTATTCGCAAACAAGGAGGGAAATGGGAATATAAAGTCAAACTTTCGGAGCAGATGATCAAGGTCTCTAATCCGGGTATTCTACAAATTAGAAGATTTGAAGGGGAAGATGGTGTTTTTGTAAGAGATATGATATTCTCCGAAGGCTCCTCCCAACCCAACGACACGATCATTCCTTTCGAGGACGATGCGCCTATTTCCTGCACAGAGAAGAGTCAAGACCTACTTATTCCCATTTATATTAATGGAAAAAAAGTATATCATTCTCCGCCCTTAAAGGAGATTCGGGCTTACGCACAATGCCAGCTCCAAAAATTACGGGCTATGTTTCAAGAATTAAGTCCCTCAAAGCAGTATTGTGTAGGGCTTGAAGAAGGGCTATATACATTAAAGTCAAGATTGATTACGGAGTTAAAACAACATCCTTAATACCGAAGAAATTGGAGAGGAGAAATAAGAAAAGTTTATTTTCTCTTCCAAACAAGAAATATTTTTCTATCAATTTACTAATTATCAGCCTTATGCGTTAAGGCTATCAACCTTTTCATACCCGTTATCGTACCGTCTTCCACAAAACTTTCGACAAGAGCGATGGGCACATCTCCTCCCGGATTATAGGAAGTCCAATAATCTATCTCAATTGAGCCATCTGGTTTAGGCGTTGAGACATTGTGCATTTCCCACTTACTAATACGTACATAATTCTTGTCCTTAGGTAAATATTCCGGAACGGAATAAGTATCCATTCGGATAACTTTACTTACGGGGTCTTGGGTAATGATTTGATGCATAATAGCATCTCTATCATAGAGCGGCCACGTAAAGTCTGAAATTAGTTGATAATATACCTCTGTGTCGGAAGGCTTTTTTAAAACCGTTACAGATTTAGTGTTTAGCACTCGTTCTTTTACCGTGCTTACGTCTTGATAGATTTTTAGAACTGCTTGGGAGGAAGCGGTTGTGCGCGCTATCATTCGGACATGAATCGTTCCGTCCGAATCAGTGGGTTTAGTATATAGCTTTATTCCATCTTTTTGAGAATGAAAAACCCAACCTTTACCTTGTCCGAAGGAGGGCTTAGCAAGAAAAACAAAGAAAATAGAGAGAAAGCAGTGTAGGTGAAGCATATTTAGAATTTCAAGTGTTCTTTAAGGAATCCTCCCGATGAGGGTCCTTCATTGCATATCAAATCGAATACGGATAAATCAGGGACAAAGTTTCCAAAAACTTGGTGATAAGGTTGGAATACTACAGAGTCATTGATTTTTTTTCCATGAGGGTCAAAGCCTTTTCGGTAATCTTCCGTATAAAAAGTCTCCTCTTCATAGCTTTCCGTACAACCAATTGCCAAAGGAGATTTGAGAATCTCTAAACAAACGTTCAAAATATGTAGATTATAATCCATGAGAAAGGAATATTTTCTCTCATAAAATGGGGCGAAACGATGTTCATAAAACTCAAAATAAGGAGAGCTGCGGTAAGCGGTCTCTATTGATTTCCAATGAATTTTCTGCCAATCAGTGTCGTAGGAAATTTTTTTATCTTGTATTGGTTTTCGCTCTCCGGTTCTGTTTACGGGAATTATTAGTGGCAGCACCCCATTGGCAGTTTTAATCCGCATACGGTTAGTCAGTTGCTGTTTAGCATAATGCGCTTTCCCTTCAATCAAAATTTTATCCCTTGCCGTTGCTAATACAAACCATGAAACCGGAGGGAAATAACAGATAGGAAATACGGTTAGGTTCTCCATTTTAATAAAATATGTTTTAAAATTAATGCAATATTCCAAGCGTCATCTGCCCCTCTATGATGAATGCCTTCTAAGGGTAGTCCCATTTTTTGGAGGGTTCCGTCCATTCCCAACGGGCGTTTTAGCCCAAGCATAAGAGAAGAAAGTACCTTTACATTAAGGTGTGTTTGCTTGAATGGATAAGCAAATCCCATATCTCTACATTGACACTCCAATTGTTTACGGTCAAAATCTCCAAAACTTGCCCAAATTGTTGCGGCTGCTCCAAACTCAGTAGTTAGTATGTGTAATGCTTCTGAAAAAGGAACCCCTTTATTGGCTTCTTCGGGGGTAATGGTAGTAAGTTGGGTACAAAACGCCGAGACCGCGGAGCGTTCGGGTTTTACCATAATAGAATGTTTTTGGCTTCGCTCCAGCGTAAAGGTATCCAACATACATAGCCCAATCTCTATAATCTCCTGCGTTTGTCCATCGGGAGGTTGTTTTTCCCAACAAGTACATTCCAAGTCAAGCACTAATATTTTTTCCAACATAGGACTATAATAAGTCGAAATAAATAGGGGTTATTTTACAAATTTACCCAAAACCCAACCTTCTTCACCACTTACTCTTTTTACCCGAAACCAAACCTCGTTGGAAATAGACTCTAACTCTGCGGGCGTAACTGTGGCATATAGCTTACCCAATTCTGGGTGTTGAAAAGATACCTTATAGTCTGTACCCGTAAACTCCTCTATCATCAAGGCTTTGCCCTTGTTAAGGACTGCCATGTATTTACCGTTGTAGTCGCTATACAACTTTATGGATTTAACAGCAATTGCCTGATTTACGTTTTGGGGTTTACGCTCTTCAAGGATACTGACTTTCTCCCCGTTCTCAAAATTTCCAATTTTGGCAGATTCTACGGAACTTTCTCTCCGCATAATCACAGAATTGCCACTGATTGTCCCTTGCCTTTCGGTATTATTTACTGCTTCCTTGGGTTTCTGATTTAGCTCAAGTTCTTTTTCTTTTAGGGCAAGCTCTCTTTCCTTCAAATCCAACTCCCGTTGCTTATCCTCTGGGGTTGTGCAAGCCGATAATGCCGTTAAAATGACAAAAACAAGAAATAAAAAACGGATATTTTTCATATATTTTAAAAATGAAGCTAAATTTGCGCCTAATTTAAAATAAATTCCTCAAAAGAATATAATTTTTTGGAGGCACTCCTAAAAAATTATAGTAGTTTTGTATAAAGACACAATAAATTTAAGCAATTTTTATCCATGAAAAAAATAGACATGCACACTCATATTCTCCCCGAAATCCTCCCTAAATGGGCAGATAAATTTGGATATGAAGGATTTATACACCTCGAACATAATACAAGTGGATTTGCGGATATGATGAAGGGTACTAAGTTTTTCAGAAAAATAAAGGAGAATTGCTGGAGTCCGGAAAAAAGATTAGAGGAGCATGAATTATTCGGAATTGATTTGCAAGTTATTTGTACCATTCCGGTAATGTTTGCTTATTGGGCAAAAGCCAAAGACAACCTTGAAGTAGCACAATTTCTTAATGACCATATAGCAGAAGTAGTACATAAATATCCCAAACGTTTTATTGCACTTGCTACCCTTCCGCTTCAAGACCCCGAGCTTTCGATTCAAGAATTAGAAAGATGTATGCAAGACTCTGCTTTTGAAGGGGTTCAGATAGGCTCTCACGTCAATGATTGGAATCTCAATGCGAAG
>CAUJFT010000351.1 GCA_963169475.1 Bacteroidota bacterium
TACTTTTGCTTTGTGTAAAATCTAAAATGCGTTTTGCTTTATCGGCATCTACGCCAATTAAATTTTGCAATTCTTTTGCGGTAAATTTTCTGTCGTCTTGGTAAGTAAAACCGTCTTTACCTGTATTGTAAGGCGGGTCTATGTAAATCATTTTTACTTGTTCGTAGTATGCGTTGGCAAGGTGTTTCAGCACTTCCAAGTTGTCGCCTTTTATGAGCAAGTTTTCAGAATTAGCGTTTTCGGGTTTGCTATTATGAGTTTCGTCTGCTTTCAGCAAAGTGGTTGCTGGGTCGCTTGCCAAAAGCCGTGCATACGATTTTCCAAGCCAGTCTAATCCGTAACTCTCAGTAGAAAAATTGATTTCTTTTTCAGTCAAGTTGGCTTTAAACTTTTCCAATTGAAAGTTTCCATCTTTGTCAAAGCAATGAGGAAAGTTTAATCTTAATGCTTCCAAATCTTTGTTTGGCACTTTTATGTCGTTCGTTGTTTTTTGTTCCTTGCTCATTTCTTATTCTTTTTAATGTCGTTGTCAATTAAGAGGTCTTTCACGTTTACGTCCAATATTTTGGCTATGTCGTAAAGAACTTCTATTCGAGGTGGTTGTCTGCTCTGCACATAAGCATTTACCATATTGTAGTTTTCGCCTACCGGCTGGCAGGTAGGCAAGCCAATTCTACTTAATGCCTTTTTCGTCCAACCCTTCTTTTATTTTGTTCAAATGTTCTAGGTCGCAAATATAGTTTTATTATTTTTTAGTATCTTCTTTTTTGAGATAAAAAGTAATAGGGGTAAGTAGTTTTTAGTTTTTAGTTTTTAGTTATTTATTTCATTAACTCACAACTAAGCACTAAAAATTAAACACTTAGTATTAATTTCACAATTCCAATCATTTTCTCTTTATCGACCGGGTTTGATTCTGCAATTAAAATAGTTAGGGTGGTAAGTGTTTCAGGGCTTATTTTTTCTCTAAAAGAATAAGCTGCTTTGTGCAACAGCCAAACAAAACTAAATGCAGCACTTCGTTTGTTACCATCGTTAAAAGGATGATTTTTGATAATAAAATAGAGTAAATGCGCTGCTTTTTCTTCTACTGTTGGATAGGCATCTTGCTCAAAAACACTCTGAAACACATTTCCAAAAATACCTTCTAAGTTGCCTTGTTTTTTCTCTTGTGCAAATAGTTCAGTAGCTTCTCCTTTTTTAATCAATTCGGATTTAAGTACTTGCAAGTCGTTTTGTAATTCCTGTACGTTGGCTTCAATCTCTTTTTGTTCGCCTTGTTTTGGAAACTCGTTTCTATCATAACTATCTAAGCCAAAAAAGGTGTTTGAAAAAGATTGAATGAGTGATAAAATATCTTTGGTTTCTATTTGTGTATTATTTTGAGCTAATCGCTTTAAATCTTCTAAAGTTTGTAAAAAATGAGTTTTATTTTCTTCTAATCGTTTTTGATTGATGGCATAACCTTTTACCAAATAATCTTTTAGTCGTTGGGTTGCCCATTGACGGAATTGTGTGCCTCTCTTGGAGTTTACTCTATAACCGACTGATAAGATTGCATCAAGATTGTAATGCAAAACCTCTCGTTTTACCTTTCTTTTCCCTTCCTGACGAACTTGTGCAAATTTTGCACAAGTTGATTCCTCTGCCAATTCCCTGGTAGCATAAATGTTTTGCAGATGCTTCAGAATTGAAGTCCGGTCAGTCTCAAACAGTTCAGCCAATTGATATTGGTTCAACCAAAAAGTTTCCCCTACAAACTGCACTTCTACCTGCGTTTGATTATCGGAAGTTTGATATATAATTATCTCACTCATTACTTATGTTATCTGATTTTTAATCTTAAAGGGTTTTGTAAGAGCTACATTTTCTTCTAATCGTTTTTAGTTTAAATAACTTACAACTAAGCACTAAAAACTAAACTCTAATACCTCGTTATAAAGTCAATATCAATTTTCTTTTTGTTGGCATATTGCTTTATATTTTCCGAAAGTTCTCGCAAACTTTTGCTCTCCAAATGATAACCAAATGCAATAATTGAAGTAGGATTGAATGTTTTATCTGTATCAATTTTTTCTAAAACGGCTTTTAAATTTTCGGTTGTAAAGTTTTTGTGCAACAAATACAATTTTCTCTGTCCGTAAAAAGCAGTGTAACCGCCTAAATCAACAATTTCTAATTCTTGCGTCAAGTACATGCCATCATACGTTTTCCAAGTAACGAGTAATGCTTTTATATCTTCTTCCGTTAGTTTTCCTGCATCAAAAAGGGTCTGCGAACCGTCAAACTGCTCGGCTTCAAAATCGTAATCTTCCCAAATCGGTATGGTTTCAAAAATCTTAAATGAGTTATTAGTTTTTAATTTTGAGTTTTGAGTTATTTGCTCTTGCAAATTTTTTAGTTCTTCGCTTACTTCTTCGGTGGGTAACTGGGCGTTTAATTCTTTAATTTTTAGTTCTAAGTTTTTAGTTTTTTCGTCTAATTCTGTGTTTATTTTTAGTGCAGCTCTTTTTATACGCTCTTTGGTAATTTCAAAAATAGTGGGCGGTTCTTGAGTTTTTAGTGTTGAGTTTTTAGTGTTGAGTTCGTTTACAAAATCGTAAGCGGCTTTGTTTTTCTTAGGGTCTATGGCTTCAGGCAATTGCACTAGTATAAATTTTCGGTTGCCGCCATCTGCTGCATTGAGCTGCATTACGGCATCGGCTGTAGTACCACTGCCTGCGAAGAAGTCGAGAATGAGGTCGGTAAAGTCTAAATTAGAAATTTTTACTATTGTTTTAATTAAATCAGTTGGTTTAGGATTATCAAAAATTCCTTTTGAAATTAAACTTGCTAATTCTTCATTTGATTGATGAGTGCTTCCAACATCTTTAAATGAAAAGTAACTTCCCACTGTTTTGCCTTGTTTAACTTCATTCAAATAAGTTTTCTTATCAATACCTCCATTTTTGTTAAAATACAACTCACCACTTTCGTAAAGTTCTAATAGCCTTGTTTTTGAGTACCTTGGATAACGCCCTTGTGGCGGTGTCCACATTTTTCCGTTGGGAAACACTATAGTATAAAGATTTCCAGTAGAACCACTTTTTGCGTGTAAAGGTGTTGCTTTCCATTCTCCTTTGGGGTCATTATCTGGATTTTTATATGCTGCATTCATCTCATCAGTTCTGTCTAATAATCCTACTGTTAAGTCATTTATACTTTTTGCGTAAAAAAGAATATACTCGTGTTGGGTTGAAACAAATTTGGCATCATTGGAAGTAGTATATTTATTATGCCAAATCAATTCCGCTACAAAATTTTCTTCCCCAAACACTTCGTCCATTAGCAAACGCAGTTGTGCTACTTCGTTATCATCAATACTCACAAAAATAACGCCATCATCTTTCAATAACTGTTTAGCAATGTAAAGTCGTGGATACATAAAGGTAAGCCAAGCAGAATGAGAATTGCTTTTGCTTTGTGTAAAATCTAAAATGCGTTTGGCTCTTTCTGCATCAATACCAATCAGGTTTTGCAGTTCTTTGGCGGTAAATTTTCGGGTATCATTATACACAAAACCATCACTTCCTGTGTTGTAAGGCGGGTCTATGTATATCATTTTTACTTTTTCGTAATAGGCATTGGCAAGGTGTTTTAGTACTTCCAAGTTGTCGCCTTTTATGAGTAAGTTTTCAGCGTTTTTAGTGTTGAGTTGTGAGTTATGAGTTTCATCGGCTCGTAAAAGAGTGGTAGCGGGGTCGCTTGCCAACAATCTTGCATAACTTTTGCCTAACCAGTCTAAACCGTAACTCTCTTTTTCAGTGGTAAGTTCTAAGTGTTGAGTGTTGAGTTGCTGCTGGAATTTTGCTATATCAAATTTTCCGTCTTTGTCGAAGCAATGCGGAAAGTGTAATCTTAATGCTTCCAAATCTTTGTTTGGCACTTTTATGTTGTTTGTTATTTTTTGTTCCTCACTCATTTTTTGTTCTTTTTAATATTTACCCTAAGCGTAGCCGAAGGGTCGTTGTCAGTTAAGGGGTCTTTTACGTTTACGCCCAATATTTTGGCTATGTCATAAAGCACTTCTATTCGAGGTGGTTGTCTGTTCTGCACATAAGCATTTACCATATTGTAGCTTTTGCCTGCCGGCAGGCAAAGTCTGCTTGATGCCTTTTTCGTCCAACCCTTCTTTTATTTTGTTCAAATGTTCTAGGTCGCAAATATAGTTTTATTATTTTTTAGTATCTTCTTTTTTGAGATAAAAAGTAATGGGGGTAAGTAGTGCTTAGTTTTTAATGATGAGTTCCTATTCTTCACAAATAATTGTTTATCAGTTTTTTTAACTGAAAATAGTATCATAAACTAACTTCAAACCAGTACTTATTCTCAATACCCTGCGGGTGCTTGAACCCTACTCGAAGCGGCAAGGCTTGATTGCAATAAAATGGCATGAATTCCTTGTCCCTACGATATAAATGGAAGAACAGACCCAAAAAAGGCTTACATTTACCACTCTATTTGATAGGTTCAATCAAGTAGGGGTTTATTTCTTAATTCCATGATGCAAAAAAGATGAAAAAAATAAGACCTCTTATATATGTTTGTATCCTCACACTTTATTTTTTAGTGGGCATGTTTTTGCTATCCTATACACAGCCCCAAGCCAAGATGTCATACTATGGGGGGTGTCATTCTCCCCAAGGTCGGCTTCATATCTTATCTATTTTTGTGCGGTTTGAGGACAAGGATTTAATGCCGGAAAATACTATCTGGAAAAATAGTTCTGAAAAAGGAGTATTGCCTGATATGGTGATGGGAAGCCCTAATGCTTTGTTTGATAGCGTGCCAGATAAATTGGGTAAACCTGGGCATATCCGCAATTTGAGCGATTATTATTATCAGCACTCTAACGGGAAGTTTGTTATAACGGGAGAGGTATTTCCTATTCAAGTACCTATCAAGCATATCCCCGAGACGGCGGGAAATTTTTTTGAAAGACAATCCAAGATGAATAT
This sequence comes from Bacteroidota bacterium, assembly GCA_963169475.1. Classification (GTDB taxonomy): domain Bacteria; phylum Bacteroidota; class Bacteroidia; order J057; family J057; genus JAAFHL01. Next base: position 4,998 of record CAUJFT010000351.1, read on the forward strand.
AGCCGCTATAAAATGGATTACGGACCATTATCCGGATTTCGATTGGAGCAAGTATGACCGCCGTAAAAATTATCCCCAATATCGCTATGACAATAGCAATTCTGAACCGGATAGTATTTTGGATTACGTTTTATTTTTTTATAGAGACCCCGGCACTACGGGCATGTCTGGCATTGGAAATATTCCGATAAATGGTACTCCTTACCGGATTAGTACGGGGCATACAAGTATCAAGACTTTTTCAGATGCCGAGCATAATTGGGAGTATTTTAAGCATGAATTTGCCCATAATCTTTACAATTGCCCGCATTACAACGGGGCAAATGGTACGGTTGGGGATAAATATTATATGCAAAGGGGTTGGGGAATGATGGCGGCTACAAGCAATCCTTTTTTTGTGGCAAATGCTTGGGAGAAATGGTGGTTGGGGTGGGCAGAACCGCAAGCAGTAACGGTTTCAGGGATTTATACCCTTAAAGACTTTGGCACTCAACATGATGCTATCCGAATCCAGATACCGGGAACGCAAAATTATCTTTGGCTTGAAAACCACCAAAAGATAAATCATTGGGACGACAAGATTTTTTTTAACGAATCTGACCGCCATCCTCAATCGGCAAAGGGAGTATATGCCTTTGTAACGGCAGACCCGGGCTTTGACCGTAGCCGTCCGGAGCTAAATCCCGGCAACATACACCACTGCAACATGATAAAAATTTATAATGGAGAAGGGAACTTTGATTATACTATGACCGGAGATACCGTTCAGGGAGAATTTTTTCCTTGTCCGGTCTGGAAAAAAGGACGAGAAAACCCTATCGCAGGGCAAAATGACCTACAAGGAATCCGGTTTGACATGAATCGAGACAACAAAATAGAATACCATCATAATCACGGAAACTTAGATGTAAAGGCAGGGGAGCAGTATGAGGTATGGGCAGAGGCATTCGGAAACGAAAATAAATATACTTGTAATTGCACCGGAGATATGATGGATGGATTTGAGGTTGGAGACGAAATCGGGCTTTCCGGGATAGTCCCGGTAATTAATTTTCCTGTATATGACGAGAAAAAAGAGCAATTAGAGCCTTATATTTTAAACGGAATTTCTATCAAAGTTCTGAATAGGGAGGATAATGGGCAAGTAACCCTAAAAATTGAGATGGAGGATTATAGCCTTAGGAACGCTAAGCGTTGGTGCGGCAACTTATGGATACCTGCAAAGGGTGCCGGCTCACCAGTAGAATGGACATTAGAAAGGAATGCAATATTAACGCTTGACCTTAGCGGAACTCCAGACCGTTCTTCGTTGCACCCGCTTACTAAAACGAATGTAAACCCTACTTTTCTGAAAATAGATGCCAATAATCATTTTATGCTAAAATCAAAGTCTATCCTAGTCATTGATAATTTTAGTAAAATAGAGCTGAATGGCAATGCGAAAATCACCATAGAAAAGGGGGCAAAACTTATCATAAAAGACGGAGGAGAACTCTTGATGAATGCCGGAACCAAGCTCAATGTACGTAGCGGCGGAAAGCTAATAGTGGAAAGGGGTGGGAGTCTCCGCCAAATGGAAGGCTCCGCGCTACTTACCGAAAAAGGTTCAAAAGTGAAGCTGTAATTTTTTATTTTTTTTTTGGTCTGAATATTGCATAGGTGTGATAGCTGATAGTAAAAAACGATAACTATTACCCCTTTTTTACGTTTATGATAAAAAAGCTGTCAGCCGCTAATAATTATGGTTTTAAGTAAGAAAAATATCCGTCTCATTTTATTTTTTCCCTTTGTGATAATAAGCCTATTGGCTTCTGCCCAGACCGATTCGCTTGTTCATACCGGCGTAGATGACAGTTTGGTTTTAAACGCTAAAGCACTTGAAGAGCCGCCAATAATGGTGTCTTCCGGAGACACGCTCAAAATTTCCGGTTTCGAGCCGGAAGTGGAGATTTCAGAGGTAACGCGTCCGATTTTTAGCGAAAGTGCCTTCACCGGCATTTGGGAGCGAATGGGAAACCATTATAATGCCACACTCACCATTGACGGAGAATACTACTATATGGAGAAATACTTTGCTGCCTCCGAATCCAAAATTGGAGAAACCTATATGAAGTATAAATTCATGCAAGATAGTGTCGTACTTAAAGGGCTTGCGGGAGATATTTCGCGCAAAGTCTTTTGGTTGAAAAAACTTGATACAGATAGCCTTATGATTCAAGATGCAGAGAGTTTTGAGCTTCATACCTTTTTAAGGCGTAATGATACTCTGAAACCTGCCCCTCAACGTTTTGGAGAGCTAATGATAATTAATGACGTTCTGACTTGTGGAGTAGATATTGAAACCCCATCGGACGATTTCTCCCCTTGCCTCCGGATTGGAGACCTAACGATGGATATTACCTTAGAGGAATTAGAGGAGCGTTTTGGACATCCGGTTCGCTTCAATCAATCCAAAAGAGATACTACTCTTGGCAAATATGTATTCAATCTTCAAGCCTTTGAAGGTACTCAACCGGAATTAATCGTAACGCATAAAAGTGATACAGATGAAATTCTCGAAATTCAAATCCGTGGATTTGGCACAATCGAAGGCTTCAATTTTTCTTCTGTCAAACTTGGAGATTACATCTCTTATGTAGAACAACGCTTCGGAAAGCCTGCCGAAATCCGTAAAGATAATGAAACCTTAATCACAAAATGGTATTATGCTCCTTTTCCGGTGATGTTTGAGTTCAAAAATAAATACGTAAACGGGATTAAAATTTTTCGGAAAGCAGGAGCAGAAAAAGAGTAGCTCTATAATAAGCAAGCGAAGCCTCACACCCAACAAAGCACCGAGCAGCAGAGAGCCTCGTTTCCTACCTCCGGGGGCGGTTGGGATAGTCGTGCTAACTCTATTGGCTTGGCGGCTCTATATTTGTTTTGTTACAAATTTCTAATTCTCCAATGTATAGGGAAGTGATTTTTAAGGCGGTTACCAGCCACCTTTATCCACCCGAGATTCACCCCTTGAAAACGGGCAGTTATCCAGCCTTTGTGGTAATCTGTACAGTTTTCTATATCATTTTTCATCAAGTATTGAATCGCTGCATCATAGGAAAGCTCAATGAAAGGAACCTCTGGAGAAATGAGTGTGCTAAGTGCAAATTCATGGGCAGGTACAAACTCTTTTCCCTGCATTTTGCCAAGTAGAGTTCCTTTTCTTACAATTGAGAGCTTTTCAAAAAGGGTTAGGATATCATCAATTTCTGGTGATAGGTAAAAAACATACTCTCCCCCAAAGCGGATAGCATTTGGGTTTACCTTTTTCATTTTGGTGGAGAGCAAGGCGGTTAGTTCAGAGGTATTTTTTTTATCAAAATTTCCGAATACTTTGGAAGATTTAGTATTTCCAGCGTTTTTTTTTTGTTTGGGAAAAGGGGTATCGGGCTGTTTTTTTTCTCCTTTTTTTCTCATCTTACAAATAAAGAAACCTTCTCCTGCACATTTATGAGGAAAACATTGCCATGCAGCGGTTGGAATCCCAAGAATGCTTATTGAAGTAGCCCCATAGTATTCTGGGAGATTTAGCGGGCATAATTCCATGTCTGGATTCTTTGTAAGAAAATGCTCAATGGTTTGCGCGTTCTCTTCCGGAGCATAGGTGCAAGTTGAGTAAATCAGATGTCCTCCAGATGCAAGCGCGGGGACTAAATCAGAAAGGATTCGTTTTTGACGTGCTGCACAGATGGCTACATTTTCGGGGGTCCATTCTGTTACACTGTTTTTATCCTTACGGAACATTCCTTCTCCGGAACAGGGAGCATCTGTAACAATGAGGTCGAATAGGTTTATGAAGCCGCTAAAAGCGGCGGGGTCTCCAGAAGTAACGATGACATTAGGATACCCCCATCGGGTGAGATTTTCGGCGAGTATTCCTGCACGGCTTTTAATCACCTCATTTGCAACAACGACACTTGTTTCCGGTAATGCGTCTAATAGCAAAGTAGTTTTACCTCCGGGTGCAGCGCAAGCATCTAACACGTATTTGTAATTTTCTGGTTCAAGAAATACTTTTAACAACATAGAAGAAGCCTCTTGTACATAATAAGCACCGGCATGAAACCAAGGGTCAGCCGTAAAAGAAGGGCGTTCACTCAGATAATAACCACGGGAGTGCCATTTTACGGGCGATTGGAGAGGAAGTCGGGAGTTTTCGGGTTGCCCCTTCTGACGATGAAAGCGCAAAGACGTAAGCGGCTCTCCACGGAGTGCCTCCATAAAGGCTTCGGTTTCTATTCCCAACTGATTGGAGATGCGGGATATAAATGCTGCGGGGAGGTTCATGCGGTATGTTTTTTTTTGACAAAGAAGTTTCAAACTCATAAAAGAGCCTGAAACTTCTCGTGTATTATGATAATAAGATTAGGATTGAGGTTCTTCCGCCTTTTTATGCCTTGTAGAAACAACCACAGAGTCAGAGGTTTTGTCATAGTCCACAAAAAGCTCATCTCCTTCTTTCCCTTCTCCTTTAAGGATTTCGTCAGCGATGGGGTCTTCTAAATAGCGTTGAATTGCACGCTGTAAAGGGCGCGCCCCAAATTGCTTGTCAAAACCTTTCTCTGCGATGAAATTTTTGGCTTCTTCTGTCAATGTGATGGCAAACCCTTTTTCGTTGATTCGCTTAAAAACACTTCGGAGTTGAAGCTCGATAATCATAAAGATATGTTCTTTTTCCAACTCATTAAAGATAATAATTTCATCAATACGATTGAGAAATTCTGGGCGGAAGACCTTACGCATGGCGTTTTCAAGTGTACCTTTCATCGCATCATAAGCCTGCCCGCCTTTAGCCTGCGTATTAAATCCAACACCCTGCCCGAAGGCTTTTAGTTCTTGAACTCCTATATTGGAGGTCATAATGATGATAGTATTTTTGAAGTCCACCCTTCTTCCAAGCCCGTCAGTTAGGATTCCGTCATCTAATACTTGGAGCAAAATATTAAAAATATCCGGGTGTGCTTTTTCGATTTCATCTAGTAAGATAACAGAATAGGGCTTACGGCGGACTTTTTCAGTAAGTTGCCCTCCTTCTTCATACCCGACATAGCCCGGAGGTGCGCCCACAAGGCGAGAGACGGTGAATTTTTCCATATATTCACTCATATCAATTCGGATAAGAGAGTCTTCGGTATCAAAGAGATAACGGGCAAGTGCTTTGGCAAGTTCCGTTTTTCCTACTCCGGTTTGACCAAGAAAAATGAATGAACCGATAGGTTTCTTGGGGTCTTTTAGTCCTAAGCGCGAGCGTTTAATAGCCTTTACTAACTTACTAACCGCCACATCTTGACCGATGACAGAATTTTTAAGTAACTCCCCCATTTGTAGGAGTTTTTCGGCTTCTTGAAAGGCAACCTTCTGAACGGGGATACCCGTCATCATTGACACTACCGCCGCTACGTCTTCTTCACTAACTGAATATCGTTTAGTTTTGGCTTCTTCTTCCCATAGCAGTTTTGCCTGCTCCAATTCTTCTGTATATTTTCTTTCTCTATCTCTTAGGTCAGCGGCTTCTTCATACTTTTGATTTTTGACTACTTGGAGTTTGAGTTCCTTTACCTCCTCAATTTTTTTCTCCAATTCAAGAATGTGTTGAGGGACATAAATATTAGTAATATGGACTCTACTTCCTAC
>CAUJFT010000352.1 GCA_963169475.1 Bacteroidota bacterium
CCCTTTGCCATGGTTCATAAATTTACATTTATTTTTTGATTCGGAGTAGCCCTTAGCCATGGCAAAGGGCTACTCCGAATCGGGGTCTTTCATATCACCAACTTTGCTCAGCGATTGAATCTGCTCTTTTAAGATTCTGACTGATTTTTTACAGCCTTCATCGAATTCAGATATCAGCTTTGAGATATCCTTCACCGTTTGATCGAATATCGTTTTAATTTGTTCTGCTAACTCATTGTCGGTTGAATTTTTAGAGGCGGAAGTGCCTTTTTCGAGTTCCTTTTTGACTATCTCAATGGCAGATTTGATAACCAAGTCTATTCGTTCATTCTCTAAACGCTTTGCCTCTTTATCTTTGCGGTCATTGTAACCTTTTGCTTCTTCCTCGACTAATTCTTTCGCATTTATTTGAGCTAATTCTTTCAGATTGTACTCATGCAAATAACGCATAAAGAATATAAAAATAACTGAAAAAGAGGATATTCCGAAACAAAACATTAGTGTTTTTCCTTGATTGTCCGACGAGGAGCATACAGCAACTGCAATGAAAATTGTAATGATAATCAGGGCTACCATTGCTGAACTAAAAAAGTTCCTTAAAGTATTACATTTTTTTTCACTCTGACTCATATATTTGGTTTATTAGTGAATGATGATATTAAGTAAACATATTTTTTGAAACGAGAAGGTTAGTGATAGCGGCATGTCGAAAACAACTATTTCTCCCCGATTTTCCCAATCAATATTTTGGTATTTTTTAATTCGTTTTCAAATCTTCTTTATCGAATCCTGAATTTGCTTTTCTTTATCGGGAAATTTAGTGTCAAGTGCTACTTTTATTTTGTTTTCAGGGATTACATGGTCGTTTGCTTTTAAATAATACATGCTCATTTTTACATTTCCATTTGAGTTGTTTTATTTTAGAAACTACATAAGCCCCAGACCACAAAAATGCAGGAATCCTAACGGCTAATATTTGATATCTGTCGATAAATTTAGATTATTACGGTGGTAAAATTATTTTTTTCTTACATTGATGTACTTTGAGAACCCAAGGGAAATACCTGCTGAAAGCAGCACAACCACTACAACCCAGCCCCATTTCCACCAATCTTGGCTTTCTCCAAACCCAAAATCTTTTGCACCAAATACATTCATACCTAATAGTCCTGCGATTACGCCTGCGGGCAAAAACCAAGCAGCTACTTTGCTCAATTTTTCCTGCTCATCCATACTTACATAGGTATGCAACTCCTGTATTTCACTATCCAAGTCTTTTACCTCCTTCTCTAAATTCATCACTTTTTGAAACTGATTGTACATCTCAATGCCTTGAATTTGAGAAGTTATTTCTCGGAAATAAATCTTATTGATAAACTCGATATAGTTTTTATAAAGGTCTTTGATACGGGAGTTAATATTGCCGCTGGTATTGAGTAGTTCTGTAATATTGCTGACTTCATAAGCAAAGCGAAGCACTGAAGCGCGCTGTACTAAGCAAAGAATGGTCATTTGGTAGTACATGGTAGTCATGTGTTTTGATAAATCGGGTACATCTTTTTTTTTAAGTGTATCTAAATCGCTACTTAATGCTACCAAAGAATCGCGCGTCATTCCAAAAACAGTACCATATTCTCCCCACCTCGCATAAGTAACTGACTCAATTTGTGATTTTCTCATTGTATCATTTGCAATCGTAGGGTTTGCCTTATCCCCAAATATAAAACAGTACCAAAAGTCTGAATTATCTATATTTTTCTTTTGCACTAAATCACCTATTTCTGCTGCCTCATTATTATTCCCAAACCAACTCACAAAAAACATCCTATCATCTGTAACCTGACTAATCCTTATTTTTCCCTTAGCTTCATACAAACGACTAAATACAAAATTAACACTTCTATCCCCTTCTCTTTGATTTCCTCTGTAACCAAAAACCTTCTTGATAAAATCAGGGGCTAGAAAAGTACGTCTTGGGTTAATTTTTTCACTGTATTGAGAAAAATTTTCATCAAACTGGAATTTCGTCCCGATTCCTCCCCAAATCCGTTTTGCTAAAAAATCGTTTTGGGTATTGAGTATTTTATTCTCACCCAAAAACTGCGGATATATCCGCCGTCCAAATTCATTGATATGTAAAATATCTCCTCTTTCCGAATATTGATAGTTTTCTAAGTTGAATGTTAAAACGCCTACGCCCGTATTATAAATGTGTAAACAAATACTTTTTAAATTGAGGGTATAGGTTTTATGATTTAATACCTCAATATTAAAAAAATCACCTACTTCTCCATTAAGTTCATAATACAACAGAATTTGGTTATCTAAATCCGAACTCCCAGAATCATATAAAGCCCTACGGGTAAAGGTATGGAAATAGGTGTATTCATTGTATTTCTGATGATTATCTTCAATCAGGTAGGGGGTTCTTTTCAAGGTATTGCATTGGCTGAACACCCTATCAAAATCGCTTAATCGGGTACGTTCTGAGTAGCTGATTTCCTCTTTGGATTTGTCTTTTGAGATATAATCCCATCGAAAAGGAAACATAAATGTATGCAAACTAATCATCTCCCTCCTCCTTCCCCAAATTCAGCAACCGCTCCAATGCCACTTGTGGGGTATGC
>CAUJFT010000353.1 GCA_963169475.1 Bacteroidota bacterium
GATTCCATAGCCGGTCATGGATTGTATCATGCTGATTTTCGGGATATAAAATATATATATTCCTGCAAAGGTACAAAAAAAAATGCAAGCTACCGAAAAAATAATATAACGGAGCAGTTTGTAAAAGAGGAAATAGACTAAGAACGCTGAACGTTCGTTCTAAATGACAAGGGCATCAAAACAAAAAACGACAAGTAAATATACTTATCGCTTTTCGCTTCACAATCTAATCTTATATCAATAACCAGAAAAAGAGAACCCTATTTTATTCTTTCACAAATTTTTTAGTCAGTACTTTGCCCTCCTCTGTTTTTATCTCAACGAAATAAAAGCCAGAAGCAAGCATTTCCGTTTTTATTACTACTTGGTGATTACCAGATGGATACCTTATCACATTTTCAGTTAATTGCTGCCCCATTATATTCACTACGCGGATAGTTACTAAGCTGTTTTCTGTCAGTGTCATATCCAGATAGGCAGCAGCATTGGAGGGATTAGGATAAATATCCGAAATTGCACTGATAGTACCCTCCGATACGTCAGTAAGAGAGATAAGTTTTGAGGAAGTTACGGTAACTTGATTTCCAAGGCTATCTATACATACAATAGTAAGGCTTACATTTACGGGTTGAAGAGAATTGAATGCTATTTGTGGGTTCTGTTGGGTTGAGGTAGCGGGGCTACCTCCGGGAAATGTCCATGAGTAAGAGATAATATTGCCGGTGGAGGTACTTGTAAATTGGAACATCGTTGTACCCTGAATAGGGGCATAAGTGAAGTCTGCTACACAATTGCTATTATTCCCTCCCGAACCGGAAACGACAACGGAATCACAATAAACGCTTGTACAAGCCACAGTTCCATTAGCACCCGGAACCGTCATCGTCAAACATACATTATAGACACCCGGATTAGGATAGGTATAAATGGGGTTCATCTGATTGCTTGTTCCGCTGTTTCCAAAATTCCATGAATAAGTAGCATTATTGGCGTTAGGAGTAGAAGCATTATTAAAATAAACGATATTTCCATTAGCCTGACTACCAAAAGAAGCCTGACAATTATTTCCCCCTGAACCGGAAACGACAACGGAGTTACAGAATGTATCAGTACAAATAATTGCTCCATTAGGGCTATATTCATTCATGGTAAGGCACACAATATAGGTTCCTGCTGCGCTATACGTTACAGAGGGGTTCATAATACTGCTATTAGTACCATTCCCAAAGTCCCAAACATAGGCTACCTGACCAGTTCCGGAAGCGGTAGAAAGGTTAGAGAAACTAACAGTATTTGTTGCGTTAGTAGTGGCAGTAAAATTAGCAGAACAACCTCCTCCGCCTCCTGCACAAGTATTAATAGCGAAATTAATAGAGGCTGGAGGAGTATTAGGGGTAATGGTAGCGGTATAAGCAGTATTCATGCAATCATAAACATATACATAAATTACGCATTGAGTGGGATAGTTAGAAATAAAGAAATTTCCATTAGGGTCGGTATAAATAGTTGTCGAGTAGTTCGCACAAGTAGAATCAGCGTACGCATATACGGGGTGATTGGCTATAGGCATTCCGGTATTAATCTCTGTTATTAATCCGGTAATCTGTATAGTACCTTGCCCAAATACAAATGCAGGTAATAAGTACAAAAACAACCATAAAATCTTTTTCATGTTATTTTGATAAACTTTAAGTTAAACAAAAGACCTTTTTTCTTTTTCTAAACGTGAGTATTCCCTAAAAAGGTTGGGGAAGGTTCTCCGAAAATCTTCATCTAAATTTCTACAAAGGAGCAAATAAAAGGATAAAGAAAATATCGTTTTGGTATGAACGGTGATATTTAAGGGGTGGACGGTGTGTTCGCATAGAATAATTGCGTAATTTTGTAGTTTACAAAAAAAAATATGGGTACACTATTTACTATTCCTAACCTTTTGACCTGCCTTAATTTGGTATGCGGGGTATCGGCGATTATTGCGACCTGCAATCGAACGCCAGAAGTAGCAGTGTTTCTAGTTTGCATTTCTCTAATTGCAGATTTTCTTGATGGGTTTGCAGCACGACTACTTGGGGTGAGTTCTCCTATAGGAAAAGAGCTTGATTCTCTTGCAGATGTTATAACCTTTGGGGCATTACCGGGTATTATCATGGTGTATTTGCTCGCAGAAACCGATGCAGATTACGAAAAAATGAGGGCAATTCCTTTTTATGCTTACTTGGGAATATTAATCAGTGCTTTTTCCGCTCTTAGGCTTGCCAAGTTCAATCTCGATGAAAGGCAGTCCGGCGTTTTTTATGGATTGGCAACTCCTGCAAATACGATATTTATCTTATCGCTATGGTTGATTAAATATTTCCACCCGGATTCTATACTGACAAGTATTTTCACTACGAAAATAGTACTTTTAATCGTAATTCCTGTCTCTTGCTACTTACTAATCTCCGAAATTAAGCTTATTGCCTTTAAGTTTAAGACAATGAGCCTGAAAGATAATTTTTGGAAATGGCTTATTATAGGTGTTTCTGTATTATTACTTTTGGGATTTCAATTGAGAGGGCTATTGTTTGTCATTCCGGTTTATATTCTACTTTCTGTTATAGGGGAAAAGGTATCGGGAAAGAGGCGATGATATAAACGTAATGCTAAAATCTAATTCTTTTTTATGAGAAAGGTATTTTTAACATTACATTTGGACAACTAAGTGCCTGCGCATAATTAGTTTATATTGTATAAATTGAAATTATTACTGATAATCAATTGTTTAA
>CAUJFT010000354.1 GCA_963169475.1 Bacteroidota bacterium
GTCTAAACCGCCGCAATGAGGGCAAGAAATTTGAATATATTGTTCCATAATGTGAGCCACTATTTTGACAACGCAAATATAAAATATATTTTACAAAAATCAAAATAATATTAACCAATCACTCCGTTTATGACACTACCCTTAGTTTTTTACAGACAAGTGCTTATAGGGGATTAATATGATTTAAGGTTTGGGTTTATAGGAACTTTACAAAATGGTATTTATTGCCGCATTTATCTATAAATCTAAAAAAATCTTTTCCACTAATTGTAAGGGTTGCGGTATTGTCGTTGGGATGAAAATTTACAAAATCCGAATTTTTTAGCTCCTCATCTATGAACAGAATGGTGTGTTTTTCTAAATCGTTTATTAATCCAAAAGGAGAAACCGAACCGGGCGCGAGTCCAAGATATTTATTCATTCTTTCGGGAGAGGCGAAACTCACTCTTCCTCCTCCTACGATTTTTTCGATAAGGCGCGTATCTGTTGTTTTATGATGTTCTATGATGACGAGATAATGCTGGGTTCCTTTATAGTTTCTCAAAAAAATATTTTTACAGAAAGTACCTTTCATTCCCTGCCATTCGTTAAGCGCGGTCTCTATAGAATCTGCCGGCGCGTGTTCTCTTATTTCAAAGGGAATCTCCCACGTTGCTAAGTGGGTCAGTACTTTTTCTTTTTTGTCCATAAGTATAAAAAGCAAGCAACCCGTAGTTTAAAAAAACGGATTGCTTACGGTCTTGTTTAGTTGTGATTATCAGGTATCGGATTTTCGGAAAGAGTTAGCGTGATATTTGTTTTTAAATTCGTCATCATATTGGTCGGCATAATTGCCTACACGATTAAGCATTGCCATTACCTCTTCTTTCTGAAGTCCATCACACTCTCTTATGGTTTTGAGATAAATCCATTTGTCGTATTGAGTAAAGCCAACGCCAAAAAGGTTGTGGTTTGTTCTCAAAATTTCTTCATAAAAGGCAAGGGTATTGCTTGCGGGAACTTCGACTACTGGTGCCATAACCTGAATGTAATTACATTGATTGTGGGTGTCATAGAAAACGTCCACCCATACAGGAGCGGAGCCTTTTTGAAGATTGTATTGCCCATCTTTTTCTCCTTTGGTAATAGCGGGGTCTATTCCGAGAGAAGCGACACACTCTTCTACCATTTGATAATACTGCGGAAGCAAATGTTGCATAAAGGAATAATTTAAAAGTTAAACAAAAAATAAGAATGGACAAAGATAGCATTTTTTTATAGAAAAAAAAACTTTTTGTATTTATTTTTTCGTCTCAACACGAGGGAGAGTCGGGTTTAGGGAATGTGGTATAGATATGCGGCTGCATGTCCCTACCGGGTTTGTTTTTTTGTCAAGGAGGGAGCGATACATTGTGTGATATTTTTATTATTCTTGGCTTTTCATTTGTTGGAGGAGGGTTTTTACGCTATTGTCGCCGGTGAGTTGTTCGATGAGGTCCGCAAGTGCAATTGCTTCTTTTTCTTTTCCGGTTTCATAGTAGTATTGCGCTGTCAGTACAGCACCTTGATAGGCGGGGTGTCTGGGGTCAATCTTTGTTCTACTTGCTTTATAGGCGGTAAGTTGAGCAATAGATTTCTCTCTCAATAGTTCAAATTCATGGGCAGCTTCTTCGTTCAATTCGGCTCTGTATAGCATTTGGGCATTCATATAAAGGTAATTGACAGAAGGTTTTATTACCTCATAGGGAATAGTTTTGATGGAGAAAGCGTATAGTTCTTTTAGCTTTTGTTTTGCTTTTTCAATCTTGCCGGGATTCTGGGTAAGTACGCTTTCGATACTTAATCCGTATTTGGCGAGGGTATCCTTGGCTCCGGCTTTAGCATATAATAGCTCTTTCATACGATGATTTGCATCTTCGGAGTAGCTTACGCCTAATCGATGGATTGTGTTGCGATAGTTGGAGATGATGACATTTCGGATATGGTCATCAAAGTTTACTTTGGGGTTATTTAGCTCTCTGAAACGGAAGGTTTTGGTCAAGGCTTCAAACATTTTGTTTTGGTGAATGGCACCTTCTGTATAAATGTCTTTAGGGGTATCTTCTTTCATTTTTATGGGCAATAGCCTATGTGCCATTCCTTCCATTTGTGTATAGGGTTCTAATCCGTGGAAATTATCTTGGGGAATGGTGTTGGAAAAATAGACGGGTCTTTTCCAATTATCAGCGGCTATATTTCGGATGATATTGATAAGTACGGAGTCTTTTCTAAGGATATATTGGTTTTCTCTTGAACCTTCTGCTTGGTAATTCCAGACGAGGGTATCAGTAAGATTAATTGCTTCTTCTGGAGTAACTACTTTATTGTCAATAAGTGCTTGTTTATTGATAGGAAAGCGAAAGGTTCTGGAAGAGTAATCATAAAAGTTAAATTTTTCGCCTTGGTAATCATTTCGGTTCATAGTGATGGGGAGAGGTTCTGAGGTATTAGCGGGACGTTTCATTTGGTCAATGTACCAATCAGAAATGAGTAGCTCAAGATTTACCACTCTTACATCAGTCCGAACCCCTTCGACTTCTTGAATGTACCAAAGCGGGAAGGTGTCGTTGTCGCCGGCAGTGAATAAAATAGCATTTTTTGCGCAGCTATGTAATAGGTTATAGGCAAAATCTATGTCTATCCATCTTCCTTTGCGGGTATGGTCGTCCCAATTTTCTACTGCCATGAGTAGGGGTGCGCAAAGTGCAAGTGCGCCGGAAATATAAATTGCCTTATCCTTAAACCGTTTATGGAATGTTTCCATCAAAAACATCACCCCAAGCCCCACCCAAATTGCAAAGGTTTGGAATGAGCTTGCGTAAGCATAGTCTCTTTCGCGCGGTTGTAGCGGGGTTTGATTTAAGTAAAGAATAATGGCTACTCCTGTAAAGAAAAATAACATTCCTGTGATTCCGGTTTCTCTACGACTATGGCTAAACTGCCATATTAATCCCATAATTCCAAGTATAAAAGGGATAAAAAAGTAGTGGTTATTGCCTTTGTTGTCT
>CAUJFT010000355.1 GCA_963169475.1 Bacteroidota bacterium
CTCTAAGGGTTGTACCTCTACTGCTCAGGTTACGATTACTGTACCTGCTGCGCTTAGTGTAAGTACCTCTTCTACCCCGTCAAGTGGAAATAATGGTACTGCAACTGCAACCGTAACGGGAGGGGTTCCTGGTTATACTTACACATGGAGTACTGCCCCTCAACAATCTACTGCTACTGCTGTGGGTTTAGCTCCGGGCACCTATTCTGTAACAGTAACAGACTCTAAGGGCTGTACTTCTACCGGCTCAGTTACGGTTCAAAATAACGTAAGCATCGACCCGAGTACTTTGGGTATTTCAGAAATGAAGGCATATCCTAATCCTAGTCAAGGGACATTTACCGTTCAGGTAGAGTTGAATAACAGGGATAACATTACCCTTGAAATCAGAGACCTTACCGGCAAGTTGATTCAGGAAGTTACTCAATTTAATACCCTAAACATAAACCAGCAGATTGAACTTTCTGGGACTACTAAAGGGATTTATATTCTAAGTGTGCGTACTTCTAAGGGAGCAACTCATCAAAAGGTTGTAGTAGAATAAATTATTTTATATATCCTTATATTAAAGGCTGCCGGCAAAAGCCGGCAGCCTTGTTATTTGATAAAAAAGTTTTACTTTTGAGGTTTTACTTTATCCCAATCTCTGAACTTATGAAAATTTTATTGGCTTGTGCAAATTCACGCTCCCGCCCACTTTCTGGTGCAGACAGGGAAATTCATACACTGGGAGATTTTTTTCACTCAAAAAATATATCCATAGTGAAAAACAGTCAATCTTCTTTAAGCAATATTTCCCAGAATTTTTTAGATAATCCCCGAAACATTGCAGTGCTTCATTATTGTGGTCATGCTAACTCAAAAGCCATTGAATTATGGGAGGATACAGAATCGGGGTTAAATAAAAACGCTTATGCGGGAGGGTTTGCTCAATTCATAGGGACACAAAACTGTGTAAGGGTTGTATTTCTCAACGGATGCTCCAGCGAAGGGCAAGCAAAGGAGTTTATCAATCACGGAGCAAAGGCGGTGATTGCTACAAGTATGCCGGTAAAAGATAAAATAGCAGAAGATTTTGCCCTACATTTTTACAAGGTATGGGTCAGTGGTAAATCATTGGGAGAAGCCTTTACCGCAGCATTAGGCTTGATTAACGCTAATGCGCAAGATTGGAAGTCGCTTAACCGAGGAGTTATTTTTGACGAAGATGAACTCAATCCTGACTTGGATAAGCCTACTTATACCATCTATCCTTCCGAAAACTCCGGTGCGCCAATCCTGAAGGCTACACTAAGAGAACTACTAAACGGATATAACCCGCCTAGTAAATTGAAAGAGGTGTTTGTATTGTACGCGGAGGAAGACAAACCATTTCATGATGAAATATACAAACAGCTCAAACCGATGGAAAGAAAGGGTGTTATTCGGTGGAACTCTTCGGATACAGTTACCTTTGAGGCTTCCGTAGATGACCAAATAACGGCTATGATGGAAAAAGCAGAGATTATACTGTTGCTCATTTCGTCCTCTTTCTTTGCTTCTGCTGTCATCAATGGAACGCATATGGAAATCGTTCACCAAAGGCATCAGGAAAATACTTGTGTCTTAATTCCTATCCTACTTTACCCTTCCGACTATAGCAGTAGCTCCATAGGAGGGCTGCGCTCCTTACCGAGGAATGGGATTCCGGTAGGTAGACCCGATAACTATGACGCGCTCAATGATATTCGGGAAGTTGTTAAGATTGAGGTTGAAAAGGAAAGATAACCTTTTGTCCATTATTTTTTCACAAACCTACTTATGGATAGTATCTTTAGAGAAATGAATCCGATACTACCTTTTATTGATTAGCCCTAATCTCTGGAGTTCCAGATTCAGAATAAAGAGAAAAAAATAAATATCCTTGGTTTTTACGTTCGTCAAGTTGTTTTCTCATATTTTTTTTCTGCGGCTCTGTTAGTACAATTTTTCCCCGTGTCCTAAGCATATTTGCCTGCTGCATTAAGGAAGTAAGATTTGCGGTTTCAGGATACAGAAAAACAATTTTATCCTTAGAGATGGCGGGCAGATATTTTTTTTCGATTAAAATCATAAATATCCTTTCAAATCCTATAGAAAATCCACAAGCAGGAACATCTTCTTTGGACCCAAGCATTTTTCCTATCATTTTATCATATCTTCCTCCTCCGGCAATAGAGGATTGAAAGCCCTCTAACCCTATTTCAAAAATTTGTCCGGTATAATACCCCATTCCACGTACAAGCGTAACATCAAGGCGGACAGCAAAACGCCCTTGCGCAAAATGGGTAACCGCCTGAATAACTTCTTTTAGGTCATTGATTATTTCCGGTTGAATTTCGGGCAATACTTCTGTAAGGGTATCGGGGGTGAGAATACCTCCCTTTTCTATAATCTCCATAAATCTTTGGATTGCTGTAGCCTCAAAACCACTTGCAGCCAATTCTTCTCTCACCTTATGTATTCCGATTTTGTCGGCTTTATCAAGTATAATGAATGCCTTTCCTACCTCTTCGGAAGGGAAGCCGGAATAGGCAGCTATAGCTTCAAGTAAGCGGCGGTCATTAATTTTTACTTCAAAATCCTGAAATGACAGTTGTAATAATGCTTCGGAAGTAGCCATAATCAGCTCTGTTTCCATCGCAACGCCCTTCATACCGATAATGTCTATATCGCATTGGACAAACTGACGGAAGCGACCTTTTTGAGGTCTCTCTGCCCTCCAAACATTTCCAATCTGAATCGCTTTGAAAGGTTTAGGCAACTTTTCGCGATTGGTGGCATAGTATCGGCTAAGCGGAACGGTAAGGTCAAATCGTAACCCGCTATCACTAAGGTCTTTTTCAAGGGTGTTCTCATTGATTATCAGCTTTTCGCCTCTTTTTAATACCTTAAATAACATTTTTTCATTCTCGCCTCCTTCTCCTCCGGTAAGTAGGGAAATATGCTCTAAACAAGGGGTTTCTATTTGGGTAAATCCATAGCTCTGATATACCCCCAAGATGGTCTCGGTTAAATATTGTCTCAATGCTACCTCCTCCGGTAGTAAGTCACGCATTCCCTGAATTGGGTTTAGATTTTGGCTCATGGCTAATTTTATTTCGGGGCGCAAAGTTAGTGGATTCTCATTAAAAATGCAATTTCAATATCCAAAAAATAGGACTTCCCACCGCGGGAAGCCTATTGTGGTGGTGCAAGGAGTTTAGGAAGCACCGATTAATACACAAATATACAAAAAAAGTATAGACAGAAGTATTTTTATAACTTTTTTGTAAGAAACTAATGGCTTGTAGGTTTATTTTTATAATATCTTATGACAAGAGAGCCAAGTAGGATTCTTTTCTGTTAATACTCATAATGGTTTTTTGAGGGGTTTCCTCTTCAAAGAAAAAAGAAGCTACACCATAAATTTTTTTTCTAAAATTCAATATACATTCTATAGGAGAAAGTAATTACCTTTGCCTTAAAATCATAAAATATCATTCAGCGAAGTGAAAATTTTTAAGCCATTATTGGGGATAGTTTTGCTGCTACTTGGAGGAGTTGGGGCATATTTAGGATATATATTTTTTTTTCAGGAAAAGACTGCTGCGAACCTTTACGCCTTTATTCCGGAAGATTTTGTACTTCTAATAGAATCCGATAAGCCCATTCAGGATTGGAAAACCTTGAGTAGCAGTAAAGTTTGGGGTACGCTTAAAGAAAGTGAATATTTTTCAGAGATAACCAAATCTGCCAATAGCTTGGATTCCCTATTGAAAAACAATGAAAAAATAACCAAAATGGCAAATATAGGGAAGCTATTGATTTCCACACATGTAACGACAAAAAACAATTATGATTTTCTCATCGCGCTTGACCTTAACGATAAAGGGAAGCTCAGTAACTTCAAAGCCATATTAAATCCCGTATTTCGACACGCCGGATACAAGGTATCTTCTGAAATAGTTCTTGGTAGAGAAGTTCACAAGCTCTATGACTCCCAAAAACACACCACCTTGTTTCTTACGCTTTCCAAAAATGTGCTACTTGCCTCTTATACGGTTGATTTGGTGAAAAAGAGTATCATACAGTCCGAAACGGGTAATATTTTAGATAATCATGACTTAAAAAAAGTCTATAATGCTTCGGTGAAAGACGGGAATTACAGTATATTTATAAATTATCGGAATATGAATACATTTATAAATGTATTTACACAGACCCCCTCGGAAATGCTGACCGGCTTAAACGAAAGCCTTACTTTTTCGGGAGCGACCTTGATTACAAAAGGGGAAGAAATAAGCATGACGGGGTATTCAGATACAAAGGATACGGCTTTGAGTTATATCAACGCATTTAGAAATGCCGGTAAAGGAAAAGTAGGGGCGGCGAGGGTATTACCACAGACTACCGTACTTTTTACCTCAATCGGGTTTAGTGATTTTCGGCAATTTATGTCTTCTGTACAGAATATTTATAAAAGAGGGGGACAAAAGGAATGGGAAGATATGATGAAGAAGAAAAAACAGCTTGAGAGCTATTTGAAAATTAATATAGAAGATGATTTTTTTAGTTGGATGAGTGAAGAGGCTTGCGCCGCTGTCATTGCCCTACCTCAATCGGAGGGACATACTACCTTTGAAAATCTTGCACTCCTACATTTCAAAAAGGGAGATTACGAAAATGTAAGAGAGAAGTTAGATAGGATAATGCGGCAGATTAAGCGAAAAACTCCCGTGAAATTTGAAAAAGAAATCTATAATGGATATGAGATAGAGTATCTTGAAATGAAAGGATTCTTTAAATTATTCTTTAAAAAGCTATTTTCAAAAATCGAAAAACCCTATTTTATAATCCTAGATGATTATGTAATATTTAGCAATACGCCGACATCTCTCAAGTATTTGATAGACAACTATCTAAATGAAAAAGTATTAAATCAAAAACAAGATTTCTCTGCTTTTTTCCGTAATTTTGAGGCTACCTCTTCGGTTTTTACCTACTTCCAAAATGAATACTTTTATGATTATGTATTCCATAGCCTCGATTCGGAGTCGCGTAATACTTTGTCTAAAAATCAGAAGGCGGTACGCTCGTTTTCTCACATCGGCTTACAAGTAACTCCTCATGGAGAAATGCTTCAAAATACGCTTTATACAAAGATACTGCCTTGGGAACCGCAAGAGATACCCGCCGATGTTCGGAAAATGCCCAACGATTCGCTGACAGAAATACCCAAAGATAGCATCTATTGAGCAAAAAACTACTCTTCAAACCACAAGCGTTTTTTCCCGGAAGACCACGCTTATTCAGTTTGGACCTACAGTTTTACAAAAAATAAACACCCCCTTTCCAAACGTTTTTCTCAAACAAAAAAAATAAACGTATCTTTGCCCTCTATTAGAACATTTTAAGTATTTTCAGTAAGATGGAACCAAAGAAAAAAGGTGGGCTTGGAAAGGGATTAAGCGCGATACTATCCAGCGAGGTACGAAATTCTCCCCTAAATGAAACAATCCCCCCTTCAAATAACATAAATTTAATTCCTATAAGTAAGGTCGAAACTAATCCGTTTCAACCCAGAACCGAATTTGATGAAGAAGCCTTACAAGAGCTAGCCGATTCTATCAAGGTACACGGAATTATCCAACCTATTACTATAAGACAATTAGGCGAAGGGATTTTTCAGCTAATTTCTGGAGAAAGAAGACTGCGTGCAGCCCGTTTAGCAGGACTGACTGAAATACCCGCTTATATTCGTACTGCTAACGACGAGCAGATGATCGAAATGGCTCTTATTGAAAATATCCAACGCCAAGACCTGAATCCTGTAGAAATCGCCCTCACCTACAAAAGAATGATGGAAGAGTTAGGGCTTAAACAAGAGGAACTTGGAGAGAAGGTCGGCAAAAATAGAGCGACTGTTGCTAATTTTATCCGGTTACTAAAACTCCCTCCCGAAATTCAGATTGGGCTTAGAGATGGGCAAATCTCAATGGGACACGCCAAACCGTTGATTACGATAGATAATCCTACTTTTCAGCTAATGTTATACCGGCAAGTTGTAAACGAAGGGCTAAATGTAAGGCAGACAGAACAGAAAGTAAAAGAGTTACTCTTACCCAAAGCAGAAAAAAACAGTCCTAATAAGATGGAGCAGAATGATAAAAACAAGATTTATTTGAAAGACCTCCAAATACGCCTTGAATCTAAGTTCGGGAATAGAGTGTTGATTAATCAGAACGAAAACGGCAGAGGCGAAGTAAAGGTCGAATTTCAATCTACTGATGATTTGAATAGACTGTTAGAAATATGGAGTGCCATCTGATTTTAGGGGAATATAAAAAACCCTGTAGAAGGAGTCCGCATTTTTTTTTCTGCATGTTCCTATGTCTGTTGTTTGTAAAGGGATTAGGACAGCGCGATTCCCTAACTTCTGTCAAAGATTCATTGAGGACTACCTTCAAAAAAGGAGGAGAGAACCCACTCCCTACGGTCGTTTTCAAGGATACCGTTCCTGCTTCCTATAAAAAAAAAGTACATATCCCCACACTGACAGAAGTAAGAATACTTGAAAAGAAGGTACTTGATTTTGCCAATAAACAAATTCCACCTTCCATCTCGGAAATATATATGCCGATGGATTCCGGCAGACAAAGACCCTCGGTTACCTATAAAAGAGCCTTGATTTTACCCGGCTGGGGGCAGGCTTATAACCGAAGTTATTGGAAGATTCCTATTGTTTATGCAGGATTAGGCACTGCCGGATATTTTGCCTATTTTAATCATAAGGAATACAAAAAGTATCAACTCGCCTACTTATATGCCATAGACAACGACCCTAATACCCTCCCCACAACCATAGACCCCGACTTAGAAAATGCTCCTCCGGAAGGGATTCGTACCTATAGAGAACAATATCGCGCGAATCGCGACAATATGATTCTTGTCTTTGCAGGATTGTACACTCTTCAAGCAATAGAAGCTTATATTCATACCCATCTAAAATACTTTGATGTATCTGATGATTTGAGTATTCATGTATATCCTTATATGGAACCCGACCACAAAGGGCAGCCTGGATACCGATTGCGTAGCGGGCTATCTGCTACTACCGGAATAGGACTTAAACTTTATTTCTGAACTTCCATCTTTGATTTTTTACATAATGAAACAATTAACCGGACTCATATTTTTTATCTACTTGTGGTTTCTAACGGTTTCTTCCGCGTTTGGACAAGTTTTGGGAGATTCACTCTCCCAAAAAAAAGGAGGAGGCATAAGCATAACTCCCACCGAAGCCCCTAAGGATTCGCTTTCTCTTAAAAAAGGAGACGGAAGTACTCCTACAAAACCCAAAAGTGAGACGGCAGCAAAAGACTCTATATCACCCCGCAAAGAAAAAAATCCTTTAAAAAGAGGAGAAGTCAATTTTATCATTAATCGGGCATTTTCAGGTGCGTCTTCCATGTCGGACTCCGTTCCTATAAGCGGCGTAAATTCCGGCAGTTTATTCGTGGGAGTTGGATATAATTTTAATCTCAACAATAAATTCGCGCTACACATTCAACCCGGTATAAATTTTTTTAAAATCCGATATAAAAACACTACAAACGCGGCTTTCCCCGCTTACAACGATACGACTGCTACCCTCTCCTATAAACGGCAAATGCTTACTTATGCGGAAGTTCCTATAGGCGTTGTCTATACTTTTAAAAGAGATGAAAAAAAATCAAAAGTAACCTATGTAGAAGCAGGTGTATTTGGAGGTATCCAAGTAGCGGAACGTCTCCGATTAAAATACCGTGTTCCTGATAACTATTCTCTTCTCGGAAATCATACCGAAATAAAAAAAATCAGGAATATGGGATACATGAATCCGTTCAGATACGGAGTATATGCTAGAGTAGGGCAAGGCTTCCTTTCATTTTACGCCGCCTTTCGACTCTCAAATGTATTTTTTAATCATCGGAGGCAGATAACAGATGGACTTATACAATTATACCCTAATCCCAAACTTTTTGGACTTGAGTTCGGTTTTGGAATCGTTTTGTAATCAGGAAGTTTTCTGGTATAAGTATTCAAATATAAATAAATTAGAGAAATTATGAACCACACAAAGGAACAAAATAAGGCAGTAGCTCACAAGTACGTTGCTCCGGACTATTATCTCTTGGACGAGTTATTCACAGACGAGCAAAAGCTCATTCGCCAAACGGTAAGAGATTGGCTAAATGAACATATCACTCCTTATGTAAATGATTGGGCGCAAAAAAACGAATGTCCTGTTCATTTAAAAGAGGCAATGGGTACAATGGGATTATTTGGTCCCTTCTTGCCGGAAACTTACGGCTGTCCTGGATTAGATTATATGTCTTACGGGATTATTATGCAAGAAATTGAAAGGGTGGATTCTGGACTTCGCTCTATGGCTTCTGTACAAAGCTCCTTGGTAATGTATCCTATCTACAAATATGGAAACGAAGCGCAGCGAAGAAAGTATCTCCCCAAATTGGCTTCCGGAGAATGGATAGGCTGCTTCGGACTTACTGAACCCGATTTCGGCTCTAATCCAGCGGGTATGTTGTCTTCTTTTAAGGATATGGGCGATTATTACCTACTCAATGGCTCTAAAACATGGATTTCTAATGCCCCTTTTGCAGATATTGCGGTAGTATGGGCAAAAGATGAATCCGGCAAAATTAGAGGGCTTGTTTTGGAAAGAGGTATGGAAGGGTTTTCTACCCCCGAAATACATAATAAATGGTCGTTAAGAGCGTCTGCCACCGGCGAACTAGTCTTTGATAATGTAAAAGTACCCAAAGAAAACCTTCTTCCCAATGCCGCCGGGCTAAAAGGTCCCCTAGGCTGCCTTGATTCTGCCCGTTACGGTATCGCTTGGGGGGCAATCGGGGCTGCTATGGATTGCTATTATACTGCATTAAATTATGCCACTGAAAGGATTCAGTTTGATAAGCCTATCGCCTCTTTCCAGCTTACACAGAAAAAATTAGCGGAAATGCTTACGGAGATTACAAAAGCCCAACTTCTTACCTACCGCCTTGGGCAATTAAAGGTAGAGGACAGAGCCTCTGCCGCTCAAATTTCTATGGCAAAAAGAAATAACGTAAATATGGCATTGCAAATCGCCAGAGAAGCCCGTCAGATTCTTGGCGGAATGGGCATTACCGGCGATTATCCTATTATGCGCCACATGATGAACCTTGAATCCGTGATTACTTATGAAGGAACTCACGATATTCATTTGTTAATCACAGGAATGGACGTAACAGGTATTAGTGCATTTAGATAAGTGCTAATCCAATATTTTTGGGAAACCAAGCATTAATCACTGATTATCAGCTTATTACATATTAAAGGTAATTTTTATTTATTTATTTTTTGTATCTAAAAAAATAAATTTAAAATAAAAAAGAAAATATTAAAATATTATACTTACCTTTGTTTTTTATTTTTATTATTCTTTATTTTTTAGTTTTTTATGAACATTTTTATTGGTAGTTTGCCTTACAGTCTTAAAGAATCAGATTTAAGGGCGTTTTTTGAAGAGTACGGAGAGGTTTCTTCAGCAAAAATTATTACAGACAAGTTTTCCGGAAGAAGCAAAGGCTTCGGCTTTGTTGAAATGCCGGATGATGAAAGCGCAGCTAAGGCTATCGAAGAACTAAACGGTGCCGAAGTTGATGGAAGAACAATTGTTGTTAACAAAGCAGAAGAAAGAAAAGAGGGTGGAGAAAAAAGAAGTAGCTTCAGAAACAATAATAGTGGCGGCGGGTATAGCAACAATCGCAGCGGCGGTGGCTACAACAACAACCGTGGCGGTGGTGGCGGACGTAACGAAAGATGGTAATTGCCTGATTTCGTCCGGACCAATGAAAATGCTTTAAAACTGTTTTTTGGCTTTATCGTATGAATTACCTACTTTGCTAAAGATATTTTAAATTTTTCGTTTGTCTCAAAAAAGGATTAAGTACTTAGTACTTAATCCTTTTTGATTTTATGTTCAGGTTATACCCAACTAATTATTAAATGAGGAGTTATGAATGTTTTTATTAAGCAGTGAGCAATAATATTAAGTAATTAGTAATCAGTATTTTAAACGATTATTTCAAACGAAAATTTCGTAAAAACGAGAAAATATTATTGTGGGGTCTTCTCTCATTATAATTCTTGGTTATGTCGGAAAATGTATGATAAAAAAATTGTATAAAAGTTAAAAAAACTTACAATAGCGGCACTTATTATACGGATAATTGAAAAACCTTTGCAACGGTTTTAAAGAAAGAAAAGCATATCATTGGGAAGTGGGGGACTAAGCATATTGGGGGAGGTAAATAACTCATTTAGAGCCAGAAACAGGTGATTTATTCGAAAAACTACTTGTTTTTCTAAAAAAGATAGATACCACGAAGCTGCTTTTGCCATTTTAGTAAGGCAGAGAAACGGCTACGAGGGCTGTCATACATTTTGGGACACAATCAATTTTTTAAAAAAAGTCATATTTCCTAATAAAAAAATATAATCCATTGATTATCAAGTACTTGTACTTTTCATAAATTGCTGATTATCAGGGTATTACAAAAACAAAATCCCTTATGATTATAGTCATAAAAAGAAACAAATAATCTTTCGCTACTTTGTAGTGTAAAATATTTACCACCGTTTAATTGTTAAATTTATGCTATCAAAAAGTCAAGCAAGAACCTTTTTTCTGGGGGGTACAATCCTTACATTTGTGGTATTCCTTGGACTATCGTGGCATTCATTAAGCCAAGAAGTGCCTAAACAGACAAATCCCGAAAAACTAACTTCCCAAGTGATTCATGGAAAAGAGTTGTGGGAAAGCAACAATTGTATGGGTTGCCATTCTGTTTTTGGAGAGGGGGCGTACTATGCACCCGAATTAACCAAAGTCGTAGAGCGAAGAGGAGATGCCTATATTAAGGCAGCTCTTATGTCAAAACAATCATGGGCACCCAGGGGGAGGAAAATGGTCGCATATGGGTTCTCTGAACAAGATGCAAATGACCTACTAGAGTTTTTTAAGTGGGTGGGCAATGTTGACCTTAATGGCTTCCCCGCTAAACCTACCTATCAATCTACTATTAACACTAAATAATCAGAAAAAAAATCATGAAATATAAATCCCAACAAATTGCATATTGGTTCTTTGGCCTTTCTATGCTGCTACTGACCCTTCAAATAGTCTATGGCTTTATCATGGGTTTTGCCCACATGGGCTTTGATACCCTTCACGAAGTAATCCCCTTCAATACCGCGAGAGCGGTTCATACCAATTTATTAGTAGTATGGTTGCTATCCGGTTTTATGGGGGCAGCTTACTATATTATACCCGAAGAGGCTGAATACGAATTAGTAAACGTAAAACTTGCTTATATCCAACTCATTTCGCTTGCCTTAGTAGGCGTTGTGGCTATCATTGGTTATCACTTTAACTACTGGGAAGGCAGAAAATTTTTGGAAATCCCGCGTCCTTTAGATTGGTTAGTCGTCATCAATGTATTAACATTCTTGGGGCTGATTCTTATGACCTTATATAAAGGGAAAAAACGCACTACTACCTCGCTTGTTCTCACAATGGGATTAGTTTTTGCGGCACTCCTCTATCTACCCGGTATGATTTGGTTTGATAATCAAACAACAGATTCTTTCTTTCGTTGGTGGGTTGTACACCTTTGGGTAGAAGGCGTCTGGGAACTGATTATGGGTGGGATTTTGGCTTATCTTTTAATTAAAATCACAGGAGTGGACAGAGAGGTAATAGAAAAATGGCTTTATATTATTGTAGGACTTACCTTTATCTCGGGGATATTGGGAACAGGACACCACTATTATTACATAGGTACACCCAGATATTGGTTAATTATAGGAGGGATTTTCTCTGCCATGGAGCCCCTTGCATTTCTTGGAATGGCGTTATTTGCCATTGCAATGTACCGTAAAGGAGAAAAGAAACACCCTAACAAAATAGCACTCAACTGGACATTAGGAACAGCAATCGTTTCTTTTGTAGGAGCAGGTTTGTTAGGATTAGCCCATACTTTACCGGGTGTAAATCTCTACACACATGGTACGCTCGTTACCGCAATGCACGGTCATCTTGCGTTCTGGGGGGCTTATGGGATGATTGTATTTGCCTTTATCAGTTATGCAATGCCAAACCTTACTGGTAGAAAGCTATTTGACACCACAAACGGACAATTTGCTTTCTGGCTATCCAATATCGGAATGTTGGGAATGACGGTTGCATTTGGAGTAGCGGGGGTAGCACAAGTCTATATGGAAAGAATTATGGGTATGGAATTCGGAATCGTACAAAAGGAAATCCAAGTACACTTCTTTGTGTTAGTATGCTGCGCAACCATGTTTGCAACCGGTGTAATTCTATATATCTATGAGTTTATTAAGTACGGAAAACCAAACATTGAAGCACTAGAAGCCTAAACAAACTCCGTTTTCAATTAGTTAAATATGTATATAATCTTTCTTAATCAATAGAAAAGAGAGGGAGTTCTTTCTACAATTTGAAAATATTTTATACTTAACATAATTATATTATGCGTAACAAAATTTCAGTTTTAACAATCATGATGATTGTGTTTGCAGCCCTATGGATACAAAGCTGCGACACATCTAACAAAAAAACCAAAAAAGATCCAACAAAAATCAAAGTGAGTGGAAGCATGGTAGCCGAGCTAACCGCTCCACCATTAGTCCCTAAACCTGTGGGTAACCGTGAGGCTACGAAGTTGATTGTAAACATGGAAATTATAGAAAAAGAGGGAACCATGGCAGACGGGGTAAGCTATATGTATTGGACATTTGGGGGAACAGTACCGGGCAGCTTTATCCGTACAAGGGTAGGAGACGAAGTGGAGTTTCACTTAAAAAATCATCCCGATAATAAACTTCCTCATAACATTGACCTTCATTCAGTAACTGGTCCTGGAGGGGGAGCGGCTTCCTCTTTCGTAGCACCCGGACACGAAGTCGTTTTTTCTTTTAAAGTGCTTAACGAAGGGCTATATGTGTATCATTGTGCCACTGCTCCCGTGGGAATGCACATCGCCAATGGAATGTACGGGCTGATTTTGGTAGAGCCGGAAGGCGGACTTCCTCCCGTAGATAAGGAGTATTATATTATGCAAGGGGATTTTTATACCAAAGGTGCAAATGGAGAAAGAGGACTTCAGCCCTTTGATATGACCAAGGCAGTAAAAGAGCAGCCTGACTATGTGGTCTTTAATGGTAGCGTTGGTGCCTTGGGAGGAGAGAAAGGCATTAATGCAAAGGTTGGCGAAACCGTAAGGCTATTCGTTGGAAACGGAGGTCCGAATTTAGTCTCCTCATTCCACGTAATTGGTGAAATCTTTGATAAGGTATATATTGAAGGAGGAAGTGCAGTGAATGAAAATATTCAAACCACGTTAATCCCCGCAGGCGGCTCTGCAATTGTAGATTTTAAAGTAGAAGTACCCGGAAACTTGGTTTTAGTGGACCACTCCATTTTTAGAGCCTTCAATAAAGGTGCGCTTGGAATATTGAAAGTTACAGGAGAAGAAGACAAGACCCTTTATTCTGGTAAACAATATGAAGAGGTTTATCACCCAGAAGGGGGAACTATCCAAACGATGCCGGAAGATTCAGCGGCAAAACCTCATCCTCAAGCCGTTACCTTGGAAGAGCGGATTGCAGAAGGCAAATCTATCTATGCTAGTACTTGTTTTGCTTGCCACCAAGCCGAAGGCGGAGGGATAGCCAAAACCTTCCCTCCTCTTGCCAAATCTGACTATCTAAATGCAGACGTTAATCGTGCAATCGATATCGTACTGCGAGGAAAAACAGGCGAAATCACCGTTAATGGTGAAAAATATAACAGCGTGATGACAGCACAAACGCTCAAAGACGAAGAAGTCGCTAATGTATTAACCTATATATATCATAGCTGGGGTAATTCTAAAAAAGAGGTAACTCCTGCGATGGTTTCTGCGATAAGGAATAAAAAATAGAGCTATGCGTTGGAACTCCCCTATCCCAATTTTTATTTGTATAATTATGGGTTTGAGTTTGGGTTCATGCCGGAAAAATGACATGAACCCAACTCATCAGGGTTTGAGCTTAAGGAATGATTCTATTTATACCCTGCCAGAATCTTGTACTCCTGACAGTTCTCCCGTTGTTACCATTGAAAAAGGAAGTTATATTCCGCTTTATGGCAAAGAACAAACACGGATAGAGGTCTCTGCATTTGAAATCGATGTTTATCCCGTTACACAAGCGGCTTTTTTAGCATTTGTGAAGAGAAATCCCAAATGGCAGAAGTCTTATGTTAAAAGGATTTTTGCCAATCAAAACTATCTTAAATCATGGGAAAATGATACTACGCTTGGCAGAAATATTTCTCCCAATGCTCCCGTTACCAACCTTTCATGGTATGCCGCCAAAGCATACTGTGAATGTCAGGGAAAACGACTTCCTACGGTGGACGAGTGGGAGTATGTGGCAATGGCAGATGAAAAAGAAAAAGATGCCCGCGCCAACAAGGAATATATTCAATATATTTTGGGTTGGTACGAAAAACCCAAAACATTTCTGTCGCCCGTAGGCAGCACCTTTAAAAACTATTGGGGAGTATATGACCTACATGGGTTAGTTTGGGAGTGGACGGCAGACTTTAATTCCGTCTTGATTACGGGAGAATCACGAAATGACGTTACTCCGGATAACAACATGTTTTGTGGAAGCGGCTCTCTCAATACGTCTCAATTAATGAATTATGCTGCGTTTATGCGCTACGCTTTTAGGGGTAGTTTGAAAGCTGATTTTTCTATACAAAACTTAGGTTTTAGATGTATAAAAGATATTAAATAAATCGTCATTGGCTATATATATTCCCAACTTCTTAACATTAATAGAAAATGAATAAATTTATTGTTTTTCTTATTTTGTGTATATCTCTTTCTGCCTGCCTTCAAAAAAATACAGAAGCGGCAGTAGAAGATAAGATTCAAATAGATGAAAACGCACAAATCAGTGACATCTCTTTGTTTAATCTACAGGGTAAATGGAGTACACAAGATAGCCAATCCATAGAACTTAAATCCCTCAGAGGTAAAATATCGGTTATGGTAATGATATACAACTCTTGTAAAGCGGCTTGTCCTCGGCTTGTAGCCGATATGAGGGATATAGAAAGTAAAATTCCCGACAACCAATTAAAAGATATAAACTTTGTTCTTGTGAGCATTGACCCTGAAAATGATACTCCGAAAAGGTTAAAATCTTTTGCCAAGGAAAATCAAATGAATGAGCCGCATTGGATATTCTTACAAGGCACTCCAAGCAGTGTGCAAGAGTTTGCCAATGTATTATCTGTAAAATACAAGAAAATTTCCCCTATAGATTTCTCTCACTCCAACATTATCTCTGTTTTTAACAAGGAAGGTGAACTTAAACATCAGCAGGAGGGATTAGGCGTAAATAATTCGGAAACCGTAGAGTCTATCCTTTCTCTATTAAATCAGCATTAAAATGAAACATAAAATTATATATCTAATTGGAGGGATTCTGTTTTTTTTCGCCCTCCCCTCCCCCGCTTTTTCTCAATTTGACCTAAATGGGCAACTCGTACAGCGTGCAGAATTTCGGCACGGGTTCGGTACCTTACTGCGCGATACGCTTGCCCCTTCCGCTTTTATCAGTCAGCGGCTTCGGCTTCAGGCTGGCTATAAGTACAAAAAATTACAGTTTTATGCAAGTATTCAAGATATAAGAACCTTTGGAAATACCCCTCAAGTCAAACTCTCTGACGGATTGCTATCGTTACATGAAGGTTGGTCTGAAATCGCCTTAGACAGCTTCTGCTCTGTAAAAATTGGCAGACAAGAACTTAATTACGATAATGTTCGTTTTTTGGGTAATCTTGATTGGTCACTCCAAGCTAGGTCTCACGATTTCTTACTTGCAAAATTTGAAAAGAAATCGCAAAAACTTCATATAGGGGGCGGATATAATCAAAATGGGGAAGCCCTCAATGGTAATGTTTTCACGATTGCCAATCAATATAAAACTGCTCAAATGGTATGGTATAATTACAAAAAGAATAAGTTTGAAGTTTCTTTGCTTTTCTGGAATAATGGACGACAAGCACTCACTTATAATCCGCAAGGCGGAATTACCGCACATAGTACAAAATTTTCGCAGACGATTGCTATCCCTACGCTCAAATACGTATTATGGAAAAATAACGTAATTTCTGCCTTCGCATACTACCAGACGGGAAAAGATATAGCGAATAAAAAAATCGGAGCTTACGACATTAATCTCCAAACCTCACAGACCCTCCCCGTCAATGAAGCTAAAAATAGCTCCTTTAAAATCACCTTGGGGGCAGAGTTAATTAGCGGAACAAATACCAATAATACAGAAGCTGTGAATCATTCATTTAGTCCAATGTATGGGACTAATCATGCGCATAATGGTTACATGGATTATTTTTTTGTGGGTGGGCGTTTTGAAAATAGTGTGGGCTTAAATGATATTTTCCTTAGATTGCGCTATGATTTCAACAAAAAGTTGTTTTTTTCAACGAATATCCATCATTTTTCTGCTAATGCAAAAGTTTTTAAAAATTCGGAAGAATTAAAAAAAGTACTTGGTACGGAAATAGACCTTAGTACAGGCTGGATAGTGATGGAAGAGGTCTCGCTGCAAGCAGGTTATAGTCAGATGTTTGGAAGCAGTACGTTACAATATTTACAAAATGTAAATTCGCCCGCTTCTCTTCAAAGTTGGGCTTATATAATGTTGATTATTAGACCTAAAAGCGATAAGAAATTTATCGGCTTGACTTATTAAAAATAGCATTAATGTTGTTTTTCGCTACGAATCAGTCCCTCATTAAGTTTTAAATATCTAACCTTCATTCATTTATACTAATTCCTCATTACTTATAAAAAATTATGGTTATTACTTCTGCTCCGTATTATAAAGTTATTCATAAAGAGCCGGAAATATTCGAACATGCTTTTCGGAACAAGCTACCGATATTGCTTAAAGGTCCTACCGGAAGCGGAAAATCGCGTTTTGTAGAGTATATGGCAGCCAAATTAGACAAAACCATGATTACGGTAAGCTGCCATGAAGAAACCTCTGCTACTGATTTGATTGGTAGGTATATTATCAAAGGTTCAGAAACTGTATGGATTGATGGTCCATTGACAACTGCCGTAAAAAATGGAG
>CAUJFT010000356.1 GCA_963169475.1 Bacteroidota bacterium
CCCGTTTTGAAAGCATCTTTTTTCCATACACCCTCCCATTTGCGCCCGTCTGCATAATACATAGTTCCATTTCCTTCTCTTTTCCCATTCCGAAATTCTCCCTCATATTTTCCTACACTTAGCCCATAGTCCTTTACGCCATATCCGTTCTCACAATAGCCAGAAATACAACTTACCCAATATTGTCCCTATCCAACTACAGGGATTAATAACCAAAAATATATAAATATTAATTTCATTTTTAAAAAATCATTGCTCAAATATTCGCTTTATAGACAAATATACTGCCAAATAAAATATTTCTTAATGCAAAAACAAGACATTTTCTCCTGCAAAAAATAGATAAAACTCACTTGACTACGCGACTTATAGAGATTAATGAGTATTTTTTAAAATCTTAGTACCAATCGCACAATGAAGGCATTTGCGCCTATTACAATAGTATTCGGAGAGTTGCATAATCCCTTGGGAATGAAGCGAGTTTTGAGCTTTTACGCCCAATCTATCATATTCTTCTATAATAGAATTTACCTCTGGTGGAAGGTTTGAAAGCGTGTTTTCCAACAAAGATTCGGCATCTTCATGCCCATAAAAAACCCGATAGCTATAAGCAAACGGAGCAAAAGCATTAATAATCAAATTCATTTTTCTGTCTTTTCCTAATGGCTTACGAATAGGTTTTGTTAGAACCCCTGCCCGATAATGCGTTAGCCAATAGTCAGAAGTCTCTACTTTTGATTGGATAAAACCAGAAAACTCCGTGCGCATAAATAGGTTAATGCCCTCTTCTTTTTCACAAACTAATTGTACTATTTGAGCAAGTCGGATATCCGGAAAGGCAGTCGGACGCATTCGAAAATAAGAGAATGAAATGTCTGTAAGTGTAATAAGGTCATGTTTTTGCCGAAGAAAGCAATACTCTTCCCACAGTCTTCTTAGATAAAGGTCAGAATCTTCGGGAGGAATCTCTCCGGAAGAATCCCACACAAAGCCCCAAATCAGTGCTTCTAAGGTAAAAGGATTGTGTCTATATTTTTTGATAATGGAATACGGAATACCCCTTGCGATTCTTTCAAATATATCTCCGTTAAGCGTGCCGCCCATGTAGCGCATCATTAATTCCCAAGCAACCTGCTCCCAATTCAGCGTAGCCTCATAGCGTTGTCTGATTTTTTCCGCTTTTTCTGCCATTCGTATTAGACCCATTCTTTCTATCCAAGCATATTTATGAAAAGCATCTACCGTATGGATAAGTGAAGCGCAAGGAATTTTCTTGTGTGTGTGTTGTAAAACCTCATATCTTTCATGAATATCTTTCGGGATTTTATCCTCCAACACAACTTCAGGGCAGATGCTTCCGTCCTGACGGAGTATAGACCCACCCTTTGAATAGTAAACGACATGGAGGATTACATTGTTATATTTCGTATCATTTTGGTGTTTATGGTGATACCAATCTTCACTATGTATATGAATCTCTATACTGCCATTCCATTCTGTTTCTCCTATCTTTACCTTAGCATGTAGGAAGTCTGGTCCTTGGTTCATATTATGTATCCCGTTATGAACAATGCTAATAGGCTCCCCTAATGTGGTGGTCAATCCAGAAAAATCAAAATAGAGAAGTTTCCATACAAAATGTAATAACTCTTCCGTAATCATAATCTTCTAAAAACAAAGATAAGTATGAGTGTAGCTGCAATCGTTAGTCAGAATGTAAAGTCAATGCTGCTTGTTTTGAAAATCATCAACGATTGATAACTTATCGGTAAAAAGCCAAGAGGATAGAACTGAATAAGGTTATTGATTATCAAATATTTATATAAATATTGTATTCGTTTTTTTTACTCATTTGTACTTGGTGTGGAATCAAGTAATAAAATCAAGGTTAATCACTAATCACTCCTTATATCTACCCCCTTGGGCAAACCAAAATTAATTTAGATTTAGTACTCGTTGAACCTCTGGAGAGAGCGTTATCCTTTCCGGATTACTGATAGTATCTCCTATCACAACCTGATAATATCGGGCTTCATCCCAACCTTCATATTTTCCATCTCCGTTGAGGTCTTTGATGGTAGAAATCCGAAAAATATTAGGGGAACGGATAAGTTCTGCGGAAATAAAGGCTTCATCTATGGGATGAAGAGGTGTAAATCTATTTCCTTTTTTATCAGAGGCGTAGCGTTGCCTGACATCAGTATAATCCCATTGTCCGTCTTTATTATTGTCGTTACCAATAACGTCATAAAAAATAACATTTATTTTTTTTTGCGGAAAGATGTTTGAAAACAATAGCTTCCCGCTTGCATCTAAGGTTTTCATCTCCTTAGAAGTTGTGTTATAAAACAAAAGATTTTTAAATACAACGCCGTCATCTTTGCTATAACGCGAGGTATTTATTTTTTCTTTTAGAGATTCACTTCCCCTCCTCTGTCCTTCTCCAGTTGAGACTACCACTGAAACCGGAAAAATAACATATTCGAATCCGGAGTCTATTTCTACAGTGTTTAGAAAATAGCGATATTCTTCCGCTTGTTTAGAGGAATTGGCGGAGGAATCTCTTGGTTGAGAAGATTGAGTAGTACTCTCTATTGTTTGTTTGCTTGTTTCGGTAGTAGAGCCTGTAGATTTTTCTTCTTTTTCCTTGCACCCGGATAGCATTAAGAGGATATTTACCACTAAAACTACCGAAGTCAATTTCTTTTTCATATTTTCAGCATTTGAATTTATAATGTAAAACAAAAAAATAAAACACATTTTTCATAATAGCCCTTCCCCTAATCTTGGCTCTCTTCGGAGGATTTTTTATTTTTCCTATTCTTTTTGTGGGTTTTGTTCGTTTCTTCGATATCTTCTTTGATGTATAAATTTGCCACATACCCAATACCAATATAGAAAGCGGATATATCCGTTTTTGCGGTACGATTTCTATCGATAAATACTACGCTTTGAAGGTTTTCTCTGTAGGAAAACTGACTCCACGATGCCCATAAACGGAATTGGTCATATTTAAACGGGCGATAAGCTATCCCTAAGCGCGCCTCCTTAAACCATTCGTTGCCAAGCCCTTCGTAGTAGCCCTCCCCTCCAACATCTGCATATCCTCCTAGGGTTATTACCGGCTGCGCGGAGAGTCTTTTGTGAAAAGGCATTACAAAGTCATATCCAACAGAAGTCCCTAATCCAATGAGAGCAATCGTACGATAGTAAGAAAACCCTCCGGAGGAAGCGGTAGCGTAATCCTGAATGATTAAGGGGGTATAATTAAACCCTATATATAAGTTTTCATAAAGGTTAAGCGATACATTTAGCTGCCCTGAAACGGTTTGTAGAAAGCGGGGAGTACCCGAACCCGGAGGGGGGAGCTGCCTATGAAGCCCTCTTCGAGTGGAGTCCCATGTCCTCCAAACCCATTGTTCATTACTCGAATTATAATACTCCCCAGCATAACTATCTCTAACTACTGTGGAAAGCGGTGTAGTACCTCCATCTACGTTAAACCGTATTCTCCATACAAGCCCTGAACTATCGGTACGAGAACCGAATAATTGGGCAGAAGCCGGCTGATATTGTATGAATGTCAAAAGTATAAGTATCAGAAAAACAGCATATTTTTGCATAGGCTCATGAATAAAAATACAAAGTAACAACTTTTTTTTATAAGTAAAGATAAAGATTTTGCCTTTATTCAAGAATCAAAGGAGTTTTAGGTGTGGAAGATTTATTGTTTTGTCTATATGTACTTTACATTAACTTGTTAGGTATTTTTTGCGGTTCTTATATGATGATAAAATACAAATTAGACCATTATATATGTCCCTATTTATTTTCAGAGCGCAGAGCAAAGTCGAACCCACCTAGGGTGATAAGTAGTTATGAATGATAAGTTTTTAGTGATTAGTTTTGAACTTTAAGCAGTGAATAGTTAAAAATGAAGATGAGTTTTTAGTGGTTAGTTTTGAACTTTAAGCAGTGAATGGTTAAAAATGAATAATAATAAGCAACTATGTACTCATTTGAAATTAGTTTATAATATTATTTTTAATTAAAAAGCTGATAAATAGCTATTTGTGAGAACTAAGAACTCATCATTAAAAACTAAGAACTACTTACTTGCCTCATTTTTCTTATATTCGCACAAAATTCAATTTCTAATTTATATGAAGAATATTACGCCTCTTATCGTATTGTTATTATTTTTTTGCTTTTTAGCGTGTGGTACTTCTTCCAGCAGTCAGCCACAGAAATCGCAAGAATCAAAAGCGAAAGAAAGTGCCATTGAGTTTCCGCTTTATGCGTACAAATCCTTCTTGGGAACAATCAATGGTAACCTAAACATCAGTTGTTTTCTCACGCGCAAGGATACCGCTCTTTGGGGATACTATTACTATCATTCTCAAACAAAACCGATTTTTTTACAAGGGAATATCAATTCCCAGAATGAAATGGAAGTAAAAGAATATGTTAAGGCGATGGGCAAAGACGGACCCGTATTGAAAGAAACAGGTTCTTTTAAAGGAAAATGGGAAAATGGAACATGGAAAGGAACATGGAAAAATGCGCAGAAACAATTCCCCTTTGAACTTAAAGAGAGTACTCCTCCGGGTAGTGTGGCACTTAGTGCCGATTTTAAAGAAAAGACCTATACAGAACCTAATGCAGGAAGCTGTCATGTGAGTTTTTTTGTCTTAAAAGTTGAAAAATGTGAAAATGAATCTGCAAAAACCATGATTAATGAAGACCTTTACAAACAATGGGCTACTACAGAGACAGAGGGAACAAGCTCACACCCTCCCAAAACGCTTGACGAGGCTATTGATAGGCATATAAAAGACTGCAAAACGGAGATTAAGAACATGGAAGAGGAGATAAAGAACAATGAGTATATGGGAATGTCTATGACTTCTGAATTCGAACAGGGCTTCTCTGTTGCTATGAATGAATATAATATTTTAGCAATAGAAGGATTTACTTATTTCTATGCAGGAGGCGCGCATGGGGGGGGAAACCTTACTTCGCATAACTATGATTTAAGAACGGGAAAAAAACTAGCGATGAAGGATATTTTCAACGCCGGGTATGAAAAACAACTTAACAGTATTGGAGAAAAGTACTTCCGTATCCAGAATAACTTAAGTCCGCAGGAATCTCTCACAGATGCAGGATATTATTTTGAGGAAGGGTTTGCTTTAAATGATAATTTCGGGATTAAACTAGACGGGATCCATTTTCAATACAATCAATATGAAGTGGCAGCGTATGCCGTAGGTACTCCTTCTGTTATTATCCCTTATAGCGAAATCAAAGCCCTCATAAGAAAAGATTGTGTGCTATATGGATTGATGGAAAAGATTGCGGGTACTCCTCCCCCTAAAAAAAATACAGATTATATAATAAACGAATAAACGGAGAGAAAGGACAAATAGAATAGTTATTTTGAAAGATATCGCCAATTTTTATGGGATAAATCCCTTATAAATTATTAGAAGACAGAACATCAATCCGTGAGAGAAGCACCCTGCCA
>CAUJFT010000357.1 GCA_963169475.1 Bacteroidota bacterium
AGCTGATGTTGAATAAATAGTAACGTTTCTCTAAATAATGCCTCTTGCAAAAGTTGCCTATCAGATTTTACCTTTCCTTCTTCTATGACAATCACTTTTCCGGTAATCCCATGACGATACGTTTTTTGCTTTACGGGAAGAGGGGGCGTATAGTCCATGATTTCTCCGTCTCTTGTATCCGTAATGACGGGGATTCCCTCCGGAAAATCTATCATAAAATTACTAATCACTCGTCCATCTTCATAGCATAACTTCCGCTCTGCCAAATTAGTCTGAATCCATGCCCTAAGTAGCGCTACCACCGGATACGGAGAGCTGCAAGACAATATACCGAATGTAACGCGTGAAGAGGCATCACCTCCGAAAACTGCTTTATTGATATTCGAAACGCTAATATTATCTTCCCTTTTTACGTAAATAAGGTCTAAAACAATTGCTTTCATAAAAGAAAGAAGGTCATAACTACTTTGTACGATAGTGTCCTTATTGGAGGGAGCTACTTGTGCTTTTTGGTCAATTTTATCCATTAGAGATAAATATAAAACACAATATTACACAAAATATTTGCAATCCGTACAACAACTTAGGGCAAATGGGTTAAAAACTTTATCGGAGTGATACATGAAGCCAATCCTTTCCCATCATGTTGAGCAAGAATGAAATACCATACCCAATAAAACGCCAAACACACCCTTGCTAAATAATGGTAGTTTATTTGGAAGAAGTACTCGTTTGAAATTAGTTTATAATATTATTTTTAATTAAAAAGCTGATAAATACCTATTTGAGAGGACTAAGAACTCATCATTAAAAACTAAGAACTACTTAATACCCCACCCCAAAAAAACAAGGAGGAATCCCTCTACTCAATGAATAGCCTATTTGTGATTTATCCCCGTAGTACTTAAAGTTAGGGCTAAATTTGCAGAAAAAAGAAAATAAATTTTCTTTTTCTCTCCCAATTGTTACTTTTGTTTTATGGTAAAAAAAAAACTTAGGCAGCGTTATTAAAAACTCATTTTATGAAAAGAATAATATTTTTGGTAATTATTGTATCTATCTTTGTAGGAGTATCGGCGCAAGGCATTATCAATAAAGAGATGACCACCCTAGAATTGTTTTTAAGAGAAGAAGTGCTGAAACAAAATACAGAGGGACCATCTCGTTTTGCGCCCGGGATAGAAGTCGGTAAAGCCTCCTATTATGCAGACAAATTCCAGGGGCTAAAAACCGCAAACGGTGAGCGTTATGATTCCGCCGCTATGACCTGCGCACATCTTAATTACCCTTTCGGCTCCTTATTAAAAGTAACGAATAATTCAACCCATAAATCAGTCGTAGTCAAGGTCAATGACAGAGGACCTTTTGTTCCGACGCGCATCGTAGACGTAGCCAAAAAGCCTGCAAGAGAATTGGGTATGCTCCGTGCCGGAGTAGTTGAAGTAACAGTAGAACCTTATGATGCCTCCAATGAAACTCCCTCGCCCGTTCCCTCACCACCACCTGCGGCGGTTATGGGGAGAGGATTTTTTTCCATAGCCGAGAAAAAATATGAACCCGATGGTTTTGGGGTTCAAACCGGCTCCTATTTAGACTCAAAAACGTTATTTTATCATGTTGATAACCTCAAACAAAAAGGGGTTTCTCCTCTTATGATTCATAGCGGGTTAAACGCCTCCGAACAATCTACATTCCGGCTAATCGTAGGTCCATTCAAGACCAAAAAAGAAGCCGCTCAAAAACTTTCGGAGCTACAAACTGTAAAGATTCAGGGTATTGTCGTAGAAATGAAAAATCTAAAATAAGTAATGATGAGTTTTTAATGATGAATACGGTATTAATGTATTCATAGTAAAGGTTCAAGATAAGCCTTGAACCTTTACTAATCAAAATTCCCAACGAAAAATCATAGTATTTTAATTAAGCATCGGCATTATTGTTTGATTAGTTTGGTATAACTTACCTCTTGGTCTTCAAAAATAGTAGTAAGCATATAAGTTCCTTTGGGCAATTCGCCTACATTTAGCCGTTCTGTACTACTAAAATTCCCGTAATAAACAGACAAATACTCTCTTCCGGCATAATCCGTAATAAAAGCTCTTTTTATCGCACTTTCTCCCGCAATGGTAATCATATCCACTGCCGGATTTGGAAACACAGAAGTTTGACGTATCTGCCCTATGGTAACGACCTTCGTCTGACTAAAATGGTCATTACCATTCATATCTACTTGACGTAAACGATAAAACCATTTTCCGGCTGCGATATTTCTGTCTATAAACTGATAATTATGCGTTACATAAGACGTTCCTTTTCCTTTGACAAGCCCTATTCCTTCAAAATCAGCCCCGTTTTCGCTTTTTTCTACAACAAAAAAATCATTACTGACCTCCGAAGCAGTAGCCCAATCCAATAACACATCGTTCATACTAAGGGTTGCCTCAAAAGAAAGCAATTCAACGGGAAGTAAAGAACCCCCTAATTTTACTAGTGCAAAATCAAAAGAACCACTATTTGAATAAAATAACCCATTCGTAGAATTAGTATAACCTCCTACAATAAAGTCTCCGTCCATCGTCCTCACGAGTGAACGTCCATAATCCCACCCGGTGCCTCCCATCGTTGCATGAAGCTGATAGTTTCCGTTTAGGTCTAAGTACATCATAAAGAAATCATAATAGCCCGCAATCGAGGTAGCCACTCCATTAATTAAGGTCGAATTAGTAGAACCAGAAACCAAAAAGCCGCCCGTAGGCAATAAATCCACCGACATGGCAAGGTCATCAAATAACCCTCCATAAGATTTACTCCATAATATCGTACCCATTGAAGATAGTTTCAGTAGCCATACATCTTTCATTCCGCTATTAGAAATTAGGTCTCCATCGGAAGAGTAAGAATAGCCCGCAACGACAATTTCTCCGTTTGATAATTCTTTTATATCATTGGCATTTTCAGAGTTGCTGCCGCCAAGGCACTTTTGCCATAGTAAATTACCACTTGCATCAATATTGATTAGCCAAGCATCTTG
>CAUJFT010000358.1 GCA_963169475.1 Bacteroidota bacterium
CTAATGATCGTGTAAACGGTTCTGGTACATTGACCCCCGAAGCAGAGAACTTTGACCGTTCTCTTAACTTCAAAACCCGCGCAACCTATGTGGGGATTCAGGCGGTCTATTCTGCAAATAATGGATATATCCTACCCGAAGACGCAGTGATAGCTCCCTTTGCTTTTGTAGGAGCCGGCATTACCTCTTTCCAAACATGGGCAGACCAATATTACGGACCCGGCAGTGTTTATCCTTACAACTACGGAGACTTAGAGGGCAATATTCGAAATATTACTTCTGGTAACCCCAAGCTTCAGGACGGAGTATTTGAAACTAAAATAACCGGAGTAGCATTAGAGGAAAAACAACTTTCCAATACTGCTTTTACCCCTGTACTAGGATTAGGGGCCAATGTCAGAATTTCTAACCGTTTTAGTGCGTTTATCACTACACACTACGGAATAACCCTGACCGACAATCTTGACGGTATTTCAGGAAATATTAATCCCGTCCTTGAACCCACTTCTTCAGAATATTACCTCGCAAACCCCGGCGGGCTGAATACTGCTATTCGTGGAAATGCTTCTAAGCAAGATAGAATTTTTAATGGGGCTGTCGGAATAAGTTATCATTTTGGAGGAAATTATTATGATAAGGGTCCCGTAGTAGTAGCCCCTCCCGAAGATACCGTCAAAGGCAAGAAACCCAAAAAACAAGAAGCCTATCAAATTGACCCGTTTAAAGAAAATGGAATGGCATCAGGAAAAGCATCAAAGCCATTTACCTTGAAGGAAAAGGAAGAAATGGTATTTTTTATCAACGAAGACGGCAAAAAAGACACAATGTTTGTAATGAAAATAGATACAATTTATAAAAATGAATCATACGCAGTAAGAGGGAGTGAGCCAACCGTCCCTAAAACCTACGAAAGCCTAAATCAAAACCCGGCTGCCACTGTAGGGCAAGGTGGTGCTGATGCCGCAATGATTCGCGATATTTATGAAAAGCTAAATCAACTCACAGAGAGTATCGCCTCTATTGATAACCGCGTCAAATCTATTGAAAATACAATAAGCAGCTCTCCCGTAAGGACGTACTCCCCTTCACCCACCCCCGAAACGGACATGATCAGTAGTCTTCAATCAGTTATTATATTCTTTCCTTATGGAAAATCTACATTAGAAGCAGAGAATACAGAAAAATTAAAGACTATCGCTGACATTCTAAAACAATATCCCAGCGTAGGGGTAGCCCTCAACGCTTTTGCAGACCCGTCCGGTAACCCTTCCATGAATATGAAGCTCTCTCAAGATAGGGCTTCTAGCGTGAGAAAATATCTTACCGGTTTGGGAGTAAAAAGCTATCAGATGATTGCGCAATATCACGGAGCGGAAGGAGATATTGGCAAGGCTGACCCCGAAAGAAGAAGGGTAGAAATAGAATTTATCAAGGTAAGATAATCCGTTTTTAAAAAATAGTACCCGATGCTGCCTACTCCTTGTAAGGGAGTATAGGCAGCATCGGGTTTAATAGATAAACAAGTACACTTCTTTTGATTAGGTTTGTTATAAAAATTGTAAATGGGCTTACAAAAAAGAAGATATAAATTCCTTCATTGTCAAGACAATTAACCCCACAAACCATCGTAATCTTAGTATATTTTGTTGATTACTAAGAATTATCAACAATTTTAATTCATAATATTTCGCTGCTTTTATTTATAAAAAACGGCTTTGATTTAATTCATAAATAGAAATAAACTACTGATAAGCAAATACATAACGAATTTCCTAAATCTAAAAATTACATGTAGTGAATTAAACTACATTTAAAATCGGTGGGATTTTAAGGAGAGTTTTTTGGAAAAACAAATATTTTTGTTTAATTTTGCAGGAAAAATAAGGGGATTTTTAGAATAAGAGCTGCAACCCCCTTTCTCTCTAAACAAAAAGTTATTTCTTT
The DNA here is from genome assembly GCA_963169475.1 of Bacteroidota bacterium. Classification (GTDB taxonomy): domain Bacteria; phylum Bacteroidota; class Bacteroidia; order J057; family J057; genus JAAFHL01. The sequence continues at coordinate 1,945 of CAUJFT010000358.1, forward strand.
CACTTATTTAAATTCCAAAAAATAACATGGATCGTAAACTAAGGATACTTTTCGTAACATCGGAAATCGAACCGTTTTTAAAAATTTCCTCTGCCGCTGACCTGATACGGCAACTCCCTCAAAAACTTCAAGAAAAAGGGCACGACACCAGAATATTTATGCCGAAATTCGGAGTAATCAATGAAAGAAGAAACCGTTTACACGAAGTAGTCAGATTATCCGGAATAAATATCAAGGTAGCCGGAGAAGAAAAACCCCTCACTATTAAGGTCGCCTCTATCCCTAACGTCAGACTTCAAGTATATTTTTTAGATAATGAAGATTATTTTAAACGTAAGTCAGCCCTCACTAATCCCTCCGACAACACTTTCCATCCTGATAATGACGAAAGAGCTATTTTTTTCTGCAAAGGAGTAATTGAAACCGTGAGAAAGCTAGGATGGGCTCCCGATGTGATTCATTGCCACGATTGGATGACCTCTTTCCTCCCCTTCTATCTCCGCACACATTACCAAAATGACCCTATGTTCAAGAATACAAAAATTGTATTCACACTCTATAATAATGAGTTTGAAAATGAAACGGTAGGTAATTTTATGGATAAAATGCGCGTGGACGGAATCGCTGATGAAACCTTAAATCGCTTTGAGGAAAATAGTTATGTAGGAATGTGTAAGGGGGGTATCGCAATGTCTGATTGTATCACGAAGGGACATGCCACAATTCAGGCTTCTCTTGAAAGCCATCTCCAACAATCACGCCACGATGGGGTATTTATAGATATAGCCAATAAGGATACTTATGCGGAAGAATACAACGAATTGTATGCAACCTTATTAAATTAATTCTCGTCTTTTGTGTGAATTAAAAATTTGGTTGTACTTTTGCGGGCTAAATTCATTTCACATGACAATTGTATTTTTTATCTGTAATTTATTTTCAAAACAATATAATAGGCTGCTTATGGTATTTGCCGTAGCAGCTTTTCTCTTTTCTATTCAGGGCTGCAAAGACCCTAATACCGCAGGGAAAGACCTCCTTCCGCCGGAGGAGCTTATCGGAATGTATTATACAGACACGGTTTCCATTGAAATGGATTCGCGTATTATTGATAGTATCCCTACCTTCGGTACAGATTTTCACCTTTTCGGAAACTACATAGACAATGAGTTAGGGAGAATCTCTGCCGGTACTTATACGCAAATTCGTTTTCCCGGGGATAAAATAGATTTTGGTTCTCCCGATAGTGTACGCGCAGATTCTCTCGTGCTTACCATAGATGTACTCGGATATTTTGGACGAATCGAAACCCCTCAAGTACTGAAAATCCATGAGATTACC
>CAUJFT010000359.1 GCA_963169475.1 Bacteroidota bacterium
AAATATTTTGCCGACAATTTCAAAGAATTAGGATTAAAAAAACTCATTGCTTCTTGCTACCAAGAGCAAAAGAATGATTTATTTAATACAGAAGAAACAGAAAAAGGCTTCTTCTATGAATTTACAGATAAAGATGCCGAAGAGTCCACGCTAAATTCTAACGATATTATTCATTTTAAAGGGGATGGCGATTTTCGTAGTCCTGAAAGTATAGAATTATTAAAGCAATCAGATATTGTTGTTACAAACCCTCCATTTTCGCTATTCAGAGAATATGTAGCTCAATTAGTAAAGTATGACAAAAAATTTTTGATTATTGGCAACATTAACGCAATTACATATAAAGAAATTTTTAAACTTATTAAAGAGAATAGAGCTTGGTTGGGAATAAATCTTGGAAGGGGTGTTTCAGGCTTTATTGTGCCTGAACACTACGAACTTTATGGTACAGAAGCACGAATAGATAGTTTAGGAAATAGAATTGTATCACCAAATAATTGTTTGTGGCTGACAAACTTGGACAACTTCAAGCGACACGAAGACATTGAGCTAACAAGAAAATACTTTGGACACGAAGATGAATTTCCAAAATACGACAATTATGACGGTATAAACGTTGACAAAACAGAAGATATTCCGTTGGACTATGATGGACACATAGGAGTTCCGATTACATTTCTACATAAATTTAATCCTGACCAATTTGAACTAATTAAATTCAGAAAAGGACACGATGACAAAGATTTATCAATAGATGGTAAATGTCCATACTTTAGAATATTAATCAAAAATAAACGTGTAAAAAGCATATCACAGGACGACCAAAAGAAAGCCAGCAGGTAACACGGTATTGCCAAAATGGCGGCAGAAGTGCTACTATGAAACCCCTGCCTGCCGGCGCAGGCAGAAGCGCAAAATAAAAAGAACTGAAACCAAACATACAAACCAATACAGATTGCAGCACATTTTATTTTGCCCAACTACACCCAAGTATACCCACTACTCTGGACGTGTGGACTTTTGGAAAAAAACGGAATGAACAACGGTATTAACTTTGGCAAGCATTAATTAAGTGATAGAAAATTGAAAAAAGAAATTAAAAAAGATAAGCAGGTAAAATCTAAGCAGTATGTAGCTGACTACGGAGAAGTGTTTACAAACCCTCGTGAAGTAAATGCTATGTTTGACTTGGTGAAACACGAAACCGAACGCATCGACAGCCAACGTATTTGGTGGCACATTTGCAAAACCGCACAAGCCAATGGATTACTTGTTTAAAGAAGTTAATTATCAAATGAACATAAAGTATATCCTTTGGTTTGCGACACCCTAACTCGGGTTACATTAGGGGAAAGCTCAACGTTGAATTACCCTTGTTGGGGTTTCAAGGGTAGATAAATGGGGGCTACCCGCCATCTCGAAAAGCGAAACATGATACTGCTATCATTTAAAAAATGACCACTTCAAGCGAATATTTTTCAACCGTTACCTTAGAACAATAAGCCGGAATTTACTTTTCTGATTTTAAAGGCATAGTCGGGGTCGGGCAGAGAGGGGTTTCGCCAATCGTTATCTACCCTTAATTCGGGAAGGGGAAGCGACAGCATGTTATAATCTGTTTTGATTTGTTGAGGAGTTCCTATTGGGAGTGGCTTCCCCTCTTGGGTAACCGCTAAGGTAGAGTACCACTGTACTTCATAAGTACCTCTTACGTGAACCGGAATATGAATTGTTGCTCCTTTTAATCCGAAAATACGATTTTTAGTATCCGTTTTTGTATCTGGAGGGGTTGCGCAAATAATACTATTGGGGTCGCGGGATTCTTGTGAAAACCCCTCATGATTAAGCCAGTAGCTTTCTTTGTGGTGTACCCACCCCAAAATTCTCTCTGATGACTTCAAGGCATAAGCCTCTACATCCATACATTTTTCGTGTTTAAAATCTCCATTAATAGAAACCTTTATTTGGTCTGCTTTGGGGTATGCTCCTTTTACCCTCACGTCATGTACATCAAAATTAAAGCACCTAAAAACGAAAAATTCTGGAGGATAATCCGCACAAGGCTCTCCAAAAATTGCAGGAGCTGGGTCATAATACTGCATAGTTTTAGTTTTATAAGTCCAATTCAGGCTTTTCTTAAAATCTTCATCAATCAAAAATATATGAGGGTTTGACTTTGGGTCTTTGAGATAATTCAGGTAATGTTCATCGGGGAAATGCGGGTCCCAAGCTCGCCAATCGCTAATATGATTTGGATAATAGGGACCCAGAGGCACCCAATCATACTTGTGCATTTCTTCGGAGGCAAAAAAAGCAGAGATAGGGCGATAATATTCTCTAGGTTTATTGATTTCAGGAAACATCCATTCTACTTCGTTAAAAGTACTTTGCTGCCAATACCACTCCATATAAGTACTAAAAGAACCACAGAACGCAGAAGCCCAGAGAGAATTATGAATATTGGTACGGGTTAAATCTGCATTGGATTGTCCGCTTTGGGTGCCTCCTTCTCCCCGTAAAAAAGGCTTGCCTGCCGCCGCAGACCGTAGCAATACATTGTTAGCAAACAAGGAGTTACGCGAAGGCGGACGGTCATAAACGTGGGTGGATACATAGTTCAATCGTTTAGGATTCTGATATAATAGGGAGTCATTTACCCATAAACTTCCGCCCACAGTTACAAGATAAGCGGGATTTGCCTTGTGAATAAAATCTGCCATTTCTAGTACCCATTCCGTAATGATGTCTTTGGTTCTTTTATATTCTATTACTCCTTCGGGTTTGCTTGGAGGTACCCAGAAGCGGGAGTTAGGTTTACCCTCTTGATAATGGTATAGAGCAAGGTCATTATAGTCCGTTGGGTCAACGGAGTAGGGGCTGGTATCGGAGGCTAATTTTAACTGATTAATATCCCCACTAAATGCCCTAGCATCATCATCTCCCAAAGTCTCTTGTTCAGAGAATACGGAGAAAGCTCCCAAATTAGGGTAATGTCCAAAACGGGCAATAATGTAGCGAAACTTGTTTTTTTGCAATTTCTTTACTTCTGGGTGAATATAATACATCATTCGCGTAGCTGGAAACCGGTACTGATTTACTTTTCCACCGTTAAGACTTCCTGTTACAATCAGCGGGTGTTTGTCTACATATTCCTTGTAAGGATTAGGGTCATGCCCTCCCCGTATCGAATCACAAGAAGCAGTGCGGCAGAAGCCGGTTTTGTACCATTCTACCACATCATTATGGTCAGTTACTGCAAGTTGAATGTAAATGTCATTTTGATAGCAGAAATCAAAAATGGCTTCCAAAGCCCTCATTCTGTCTTCTTCTGCCTTGTATTCTTCCAAAGAAGTATTGGCTATTTGAAAGGTATTGTACTCTAAATAAAGCTGAATAAAATTTCCTCCTTCTGCCTTAAATTTACTCAATACATCTCCTACAATATGGGCATTATTAAAGTTTACCGGATTGTTTTTTCCTTGTGGTAGGTACCTCCTAAGGGTTTTTGATATTTCAAAAGGTTTTATTCCTTGCTTAGCGGATTCTCCTTCGTAGGATAAATTATGCGCAATTCCAAAGAAAGAAGTGCCATCATCATGCACAAGGTACTTAGGGTTTTGGGGTGAGAAATGAAGAGGTCCATGGTGAGGAGAAGCCGTTCCGTTTACATTAGCGGTAAGAAAGGGATTATTGTCGCTGCTATGAAACACCTCGACCTTAAAAGGATTTTGTTTTTCTATAAAGAACTTGATTCTGACTTCATGTTGAGGTAATATGACTTCTGGCAGTAGCGGCGTTTTATATTCAGTATTGAATGTAAAAGACTCAAATATCCGTGATTTTCCTGTTTTTTTATCCGTTACTAAAGCATAATAATACCCTTCTTCATACTGATACTGCTTATCCGTTATTTCTCCTTCATCTAATGCAAAAGTTACCGGAGTATAAATAGGAATTGCTCCTAAGTCTAGGTTTCCGCTAAGGTTTTCTTTTACTTCGTTATGTTCTGTAATAAATGAAGCAGTCCGTACATAGTTTTTCGCCTTAGTATTTTGGATA
>CAUJFT010000360.1 GCA_963169475.1 Bacteroidota bacterium
ATTTGATAGGGTTAGATGAAAGAATATGTTTATTACAAGAAGACCTCCTCAAAATTAGGAAAAACTATGGGAGTGTATTAAATATAACCTATAGAAATTTTCAGCCCCAAACCTTTTGGCTTGCGGTGTTTAGTGCGGATAGTTTTCGGGAAGCATTCCGTAGAATGATTTATTTTCGCCAATTTTCGGCTTATCGAAAAAATCAAATTCGGCTTATCAAGGACACCGAAACAAAAATCGGAGAGAGTGTTTCTGAAATAGAGAAGACGATTCAGGAAAAAAGTACATTAATCGAGGAGAAAAGTCAGGAAATGGAGCGACTTCAAGAAAGCAAAAGCAATAAAATAGTACTTTACACCCAACTCAGAAACAAAGAAAATGAGTATAGGAATGAGCTTGAGCTTCAGCGTTTATCCCTAAAAAACGTAATGGATAACTTAAAAACGGAAGATACCCCCATTTCTCCCAAGGTCGTAGGAAAAAAAGGTAAGGACGCGCCTCAAAAGAGTGAATATGACCCTACGGGAAAAGATTTTAAAACCATGAAAGGAAAACTCCCTTGGCCCGTTCCAGCCTCTCAAGCAGTGATTATCGAAAAATTTGGACAGATTAAAGATGAGTTTGATAATGACATTCAGAGTGACGGAATAAGAATCCGTACTGCACAAGGGCAACCCGTAGCGGCGATATATGAAGGGAAAGTAGTAGCAGTAATGAAAGTACCCCTAAGCGGAATGCTTGTAATTGTTACTCACGGAAAATACCGTTCTGCCTATACAAACCTAACCGACATAACGGTAAAACCCGGAGACAGTGTTAAAACGGGTCAGGTTTTGGGTAAGGTCAAGCCGGACACAAGGACGGACGAATGCTCTTTTCAATTTTTGATTCACCACCCTCCTGATTACCTCAATCCGTTACAATGGTTAGCAAAGTAGTAGGGTTAAGGGCAAGGCTTTATCAATTGAATTTATGCGCAAGCCTAACCGAAACAGGAATTTTCTCATGGTTCGTTAATTCAAGTATTCTTTCAGTATTAACAAATCTTGCTATTTTGGCACTATTTATAAGGTGTTGTTTATGACACCTATCAAAGCCATATTTTCCCCAATCTTGTTCAAAGGTTTTCAATGTTTTGGTTACTAATACTTTACGTTTATTTTCAAAAATAATAGTCGTACAATTGTCATCACCTTCGCAGCGAACTATCTCGGTACGCGGGTCCACATAAATGACTTCTTTTCCGGTAGAAATCCTGACCTTGGGTTCCACCACTAAGGAGGCTTCTTGTATTTTGGCTTCAATCAACCCTCTTGCCCTTAGGATTGCTTGTTTTAATCTTTTGGGAGCTATAGGCTTGGTAAGGTAACCTAAGGCATTTACCTCAAAGGCTTTGATAGCATATTGGTCATAAGCAGTAGTAAATATAGTAACGAAGGGAGGCTCTGTATCATAGTAGTTAAACAACAAAAATCCGCTTCCTCCGGGTAGCTCTACATCTAAAAAAACGATGTCTGGCTTATGGCTTTTGATTAGTTTCTGCCCATCTTTTACATTTTCTGCACGCCCCTTTACCTCTATGCCTTCACAATACTCACGGATTAATTCAATGAGTGCTTCGGCATTATTTTTTTCATCTTCAATCACAATTGCGGTTAGTATCTCCATCTTTTTGAGGTATATAAATGTCTATTTGTGTGCCAACAGCATTATTTTCTTTGTCATATAAATCCGTGGTGAGGATATTAAATTTATCACCAAAAACTTTCTGATATATTTCGATTCTTTCTTCTGTAATCTTTTGCCCAAGCCCCTCGTGTTTTTTATCAATTTTTTTTATTTCAGCATGTTTTTTTCTACCTATCCCGTCATCTTTCACGCTTATATGAATAGCACCAACATTTTTCATAAAATGAATTTCCAATTTTCCGTACTCTGTTTTGTGCATAAGTCCATGTTTGATGGCGTTTTCTACATAAGGCTGAATCAATAAAGCAGGAATAAGCGTAGTATCCGGGTCCAACGTTTCATCAATAGAAATATTACAACTGAACTTGTTACTAAAACGCAATATTTCTAAATTGATGTAAGATAATAGAAACTTATATTCCTCATTTAGTGTAATATGGGTCTTTCTAGATTGCTCCAAAACCATACGAATGAGGTCAGAAAAATCTCCAAGATATTCAACGGCGCGTATTTTATCATTTTTAAGAATATAGTTCTGGATTGCTGCCAAAGCATTAAAAATAAAATGACGGTCTATTTGCGACCTTAATGCCTCCAATTTATAAATCAGCCCTTGATATTCCTCCTCTTGACGCGCTTTCATTTTTTTAATGTATTTACAAAGACTTAAAACGATAATTGCTTTCTTTCCAAAAAATATTAAACCCGCCTGCATCTAATTCTCTCGCAAAATCTTCTATCAACCCGTCTTCTTCCGGATTAAATTCTGCTTTGAGATTAATCCCAAAAAGAGAGCCTACTCCACTCCAAAAAACGGCGGTTGCTCCATTCTTGGTATCTTTAATAAGAGAATAGGCATTCTGACCGGTTTGTCGAGAAATTAGTTTTAATAGAATCTTCCCTTGCTGAGTACTCATACGGCGAATATCGTCTTCGTATTCATCAAACAAAATCTTTTGTTTTTGTTCTAAATATTTTTTCTTGGCGGATTCATCTGTTAAGCTGGCAGTCTCTTTTTCTACTTGTTTAAGGAGGTCAGAAAGCCCTACTGCATAGGGATATACTTTGTGAACATTCCACCGCATTTTATCGTATTTCTCCAGTTTCTTTTGTGCCGATTTTAACTCCTTAGCCGTAGGCTTCGCAGCCGAAATGACGACTTCACCAATCTCCCCGGTTCCAATCGTTTCGCCCTGCCACTCCATAACCACCATTCTGATTTCCCAATCCCCAAACTGTGCTTTAAGGGGTATAATAGCTACCCAAAAAAACAAAAATATCAGTTTACGCCTTTTCATTTCATTTATTATTTTAGCCAAATTACTCACAAAAGTACAATTACTTTTCTATCTATTTACTTTTTTGTAACGGTTGTACGTAGATTTTATTGGTTAGTTACCCCTTAAAACCCTAATTTTTATGGATTATTATAGGAGTGTGTTTGCTTTTTTTATATTCATATTTGTTTTTTTTGATAAAAATACTCAAATTTGCGCCCGTTTTTATAGAGTGTTGACTTTATCATTCATTATTAATCTTAAGTAAATATGCCATATTTATTCACGTCTGAATCCGTTTCGGAAGGACATCCAGACAAGGTAGCAGACCAAATTTCCGATGCTATCCTTGATGCTATGCTTTCACAAGACCCTAATTCTAGGGTTGCCTGCGAAACATTAGTAACCACGGGGCTTGTCGTCTTAGCTGGTGAAATCACCACAAATGCTTATGTAGATGTACAAGAAATCGCGAGAGAAACTATTGAGAAAATCGGCTATACCCGAGACGAATATCAGTTCTCTGCTAAATCTTGTGCAATTCTTTCAAGCCTCCATAGCCAATCCCCCGATATTGCGCAAGGAGTAGATGAGAATACCGCAAAAGAACAAGGAGCAGGAGACCAAGGAATGATGTTTGGTTATGCCACTGACGAAACCGACAATTTTATGCCACTAACGCTTGAAATTGCGCATCTCTTGGTACATGAACTTGCCACCATTCGCAAGGAAGGAAAAGTAATGACCTATCTTCGTCCAGATGCAAAATCCCAGGTTACCATTGAATACGATGACCACCACACTCCTCAACGGATTGACGCAATTGTAGTTTCTACACAACATGACGATTTCGTAAAACCTGCGGATAATACGCCTCAAGCTAAGGCAGAGGCAGAAGATAAAATGCAGCAAAAAATTAGGGAAGATATTTTGGTTTATCTTATTCCGGCAGTTAAGGCAAAATTACCCTCAAGACTACACACGCTATTTAACGAATCCATAAAGTATTTCATTAACCCTACCGGAGTTTTCATCATTGGCGGACCTCACGGAGATTCCGGACTAACGGGAAGAAAAATTATCGTGGATACGTTCGGCGGTAGAGGCGCGCATGGTGGAGGTGCTTTTTCCGGAAAAGACCCTTCTAAAGTAGATAGGTCAGCGGCTTATGCTGCTCGCCATCTCGCCAAAAACTTCGTAGCTGCCGGGCTTTCCTCACAAGCACTCGTTCAGGTTTCTTATGCAATTGGTGTAGCAGAGCCGGTTTCTATCAATGTGAATACCTACAATACCGCAAAAATCAATTTGTCTGATGGAGAAATATCTGCCATCATTTCCCAAAATTTCAAAAATGATTTTAAGCCTAAGGCGATTATCGACCGCTTTCAGCTTAAAAACCCTATTTACTCCCCCTCCGCAGCCTATGGACACATGGGCAGAACTTGCGTAGAAAAACCTATAAATGTTAGCTACGTAAGTATCCGAGAAGATAACGGCATAAAAGAAGAAGTACGTAAGAATGAAATTAAAAACGTAATCTTTTTCAGTTGGGAGAAATTAGACTTTGTGGATAAACTCCGTACCGTTTTTGCCATTTAATAAATAAATAAAATTCCCTCAAACGTCCGAAACACTTGAAGTATTTCGGACGTTTTCCTTTTTTGAAAAACCCACTTTCACTTCACTTTTCGATGACGGATTTTTCTGTCTCCAAGTATAGCACCGGATTAGGAGCGTAGGGATAGGATATGATACCCTATTGGGAGTTATAAGAGGAATGTTCCCTTACTACTATTTCCAGCGGGGAAGTTGAGAATTTGTTGATAGACCACTCTTCCGGTTACATCAGAGGCAGTCATTTGCTTATTGAGGACTTGTTCGGAATCTACATTGATACTAAACACACCGGAGTCCGGACTACCATACCAAGGTCGTATTCCCTCCCCTATCAGGGCATTCGGAGAAACTATTCCATTAGAATCAAAAC
>CAUJFT010000361.1 GCA_963169475.1 Bacteroidota bacterium
TCACAGCTAACCACAGTATTGGCAGAAAGCCCGCAACCTGTTTCGGGTCCATAAATAGCCGTAACGCCTGCATCATCTGGCGAAGGTGGGAGAATCATTACAAGGTAATCCTCTGTTTCCCCCCACGAATAAGTACCGCAAGCAACCGTCGAAGTAGCAGTTCCTCCTTCTGTTAGCACCAAACGCATACGGGTAGTACCTGTGAGCGCGCCTCCGGGAATCGTTACAGTACCCGAAACGGGATTAGAAGTACCCGTAGAAGCTCCAAAAACTAATTCCGTAGCATCAAAGGTATTATTCTGATTGAAGTCTATCCATACATTTACCCAACAAGTATAAAAAAATGCAGAGGAATTAATCTGGGTAATTTGGATAGGATAATTTTGCCCGGGATTTACGACTACTGCTGGTACTGTAGCGGTAAAATTGGAGTACGTATTTACCGACAACGGGTTACTAAGGAGCGTAGCCGGCGGAGTGGCGGGATTTGTCATAGACCCAAATATTACCTGACCAATATCGTCATCTGCAGTGGAGGTCGCTCCAGACGTACAATACTGCGCCTGGGCTACTCCAGAAATGAGCAACAAGGTGATAAAAACTGTAAACAATTTTTTCATAAACTTCGATTGTTTATTTTGAATTTAATTTGAAAAGATGATAAAGAAGCTTTTTTATTCTTATTTTTATTCCGTTCAGAAAATCAACGCAAAAGTAATATTTTTTAGTCGATAGATACACATATTCATTAAACTTTTATATAGTATTCTATGTTTACGGAGCGAATTTATACATTTCTGTAAAATTTTCCTTACGCCAAAACCAACGAGCAAGCAAGTAAAAATATGTACTACACCCTAAAAAAATTTTATCTTCTGTCAATATTTGTGCTTATACTGCTATTTAGCGGCTGCGAACGGGAGATTACCATTCAGTTACCTGAGCCTCCTAACGCAATTACTATTGAGGGATATATCGAAAATGACTCGTTCCCGGTTGTCATTCTCACCAAAAGTATTCAATATTTTGAACCGATAAATATGAATAATCTTACTAATATATTTGTAAAAGGAGCAAAGGTACAAGTAGTGGTGGACAATGACACTATAGCCCTTCATGAGTTTACCGCCCCCCAACCGGGAGGAAGTGCCATTACCATTTACACAAATCCCCTACTTATCGGAAAAACCGGAAAGACTTATGCACTTTTAGTAGAAACAGGAGACCAAAAATTAAGTGCTATTACGACTATCCCTGATATTGTTCCAATAGATTCATTCAACTTTGAAAAAGTGGATAGTACCAATACCATTTTTCTACCTGAAAAACATGACAGCCTCTATAGATTATTGGGGTATTTTAAAGACCCTGCCGGACAAACCGACTATTACCGATACTGGACATCGCGTACTTCTATGCGTTTGGCTTATCTTAATGCACTTTCTCCCTATACCGAAAATGGAAATTCCGCTTTTAAAACAGATTTTTTAGATGGACAATACATGAATGGTGCTTGGTTGGTGGGTTCAAAGGTAAGAGGCGACACCCTTGCCGAGGACGAAGAGTATTTTAAGTACGGTGATACCGTATCTGTTAAATGGGGTAAGATTGATAAAGCCCAATATGATTTTTGGGACACTTATACTAACAACCTTAATGGAAGCGGTCCGTTTAGCCCCCCGATTATCGTTAAAACCAATGTGAAGGGTGGAAATGGTATATGGGCAGGCATTGCAGCAGTTTACTACAAAGGAATTGTTGTAAAGTGATTTAGGGATTTACCAATTGCTGATGGGCAGTAGTTTAAATCTTATGAAGCATCTTAATTTTAGTACAAAAAAGAAATTTTTTTAATAAAATACCCCTTTTCCACGTTTTATAATATAGATATGATTTTCTCTTTTGCACTGTATATTAGTAGAAATTTCTGTCATTTTGTACTTTCTCTCTATTTAAAGAACAAAAAGAAGATTTTGTCCCCCAAATATAGTGAAACGATATAAACTAATGACCTTAAATTCAATTTACGATAGAATCATGTATAAAAGTTTAATTACAATAATTCTAATTTGCGGTTTATTTTCTCCCTTGATTTATGCACAAGATTTTACGGAAGGAGCTATTAATGAGCTTATGCTACAAGGCGGGTACAAGCCCAGCACAATGCAGTACGGAAAATTAAAAGAAGCCGAGGCAATGTTTAGAGATTTTATGTTTGAAAAGGACAAAAGCTACTTCATTATTGCCTACGGAGAATCCGGAGTATTAGATGTAGACATAGAGGTACTCAATAGCCAAAATCAACTCATTGCTAAAGATGAAGACAGTGAACCCCTTGCTTTGGTAAAGCATGAGCCAATTGAAAATCAATATTTAAAAATTATTATCCGCAACTTTAACAGTCAAGCTCGTTCTCACCAATACGTAATAAAATATTTAATATATTCTAAAGATATCAATGAGGGCGAAACGGTAGGAGAAGGAGAGAAATAATAATGCTTATATTTTTACAGAATCCAAAATCTCTTTAATACATTTAGAACTTGTAACTTCTTCCGCTTCGGCTTCATAAGTAAGGATTAGGCGATGATTCAGCACATCAGTAGCAATGTTTTTTACATCTTCGGGTAGCACATACCCTCTGCCATTAAGGAAAGCCTGTGCTTTCGCTCCCAAATTAAGAGCAAGGCTTGCGCGGGGCGAAACCCCGTACTCTATAAACTCCGAAAGTTTGGGCAATCCGTAATGTTCCGGTTCGCGCGTTGCCATGACAATATCAATAATATAATCCTCTATTTTTTCGGAGACTTGAATACAATCTACTAAGTCTCTGATTTCCATAATATCTTTACTCTGTAAAACCGGCTTGATTTCCTCTTTAAACTTTGTCTTTGCCATTTTCCGCATAATCTTTTTTTCCTCCTCTTTATCCGGATAAGTGATATTTACCTTCATCATAAATCTATCCACTTGCGCTTCTGGCAAAGGATAAGTTCCCTCTTGGTCAATTGGATTTTGGGTTGCAAGCACAAGGAATGGCATATCTAAAGGATACGTAGTCTCTCCTATGGTTACTTGTTTTTCTTGCATGGCTTCAAGCAAGGCACTTTGCACCTTTGCCGGAGAGCGATTAATCTCATCTGCAAGTACAATATTCGTAAAGATAGGTCCTTTTTTTACTTCAAAACGCGATTGTTGTGGATTATAAATCAATGTCCCGATTAAGTCTGCGGGAAGTAGGTCCGGTGTAAATTGTATCCGTTTAAATTTTAGCTCTAATACTTTGGATAAAGAACTGACCGTAAGGGTCTTCGCTAACCCAGGAACCCCCTCAAGAAGAATATGCCCATTGGTAAACAAACCCATCAAAAGGCGATTAATCATTCTTTCCTGCCCTACAACTACTTTTTCCAACTCCTTCTTTAGTGTAGAGATTTTATGATTTTTGGATTGGATTGCAATATCTAAATCTTGGTTTTGTGGCATATATTACTTTATATTTTTCTTTTGATACAAACCCGAAACGGGTGATTTTAAAGCCCAAAAATGCAATATAGTTTGATAAAATCTAAAAAAATTAAAAAAATATTTTCGCAATTAAAAAATATTGCGGAATTTGCAGCATCATACCTAAAATTTGGGTAAAATTACATTCTAATCCGCATTCCTCCAAAAAAATAATTTTAGCCCCTGAAACATTTTAGCTATTTTCCGTAAACGTATCAAAAAGTTTAAACCTTCATAAAATGAAAAAAATAGGATTTGTTTTTTATTTGGTAGCAATATTCTTCTGGGCATGTAGCCCCAAACCTAAGCCCGAAGAGAACCACACCAATGACACCAATCAAATTCATACTATCACTAAACCAGACTCGGCTACGCTAATGAAGCCTAAAATAATGGGGCAGATGAGAGCCTATTACACTTCGCTTGAACAAGAAAAAATAGATGAAAACCAATTCTTTGCCCACGTAGTAACTGTATTTTATAATAGCAAAGACATCAGCAGTGCCAAAATCGGAGAAAGCCTAAGAGAAGGGTTTAAAAAAATGGATAATCGTAAGATAACTATAGATGAGCAAGCAACATCTCTTAAAATTACTCCTGACGGATACGAACTTATACTCGGAGGCACATCTACACATACTGATGTTACTAAAAAAAATACTGTAGAAGGCGTTTTTAGAAACAAAATAATACTTGACAAAGACCTCAAAATTACCTATTATAATGTAGCCCCCGATGCAGAAAGGATTGCCGGAGAACAAAATGAACTTATTTTCGCCCAGCAGTTAGTCGCTGCCTTTGGAAAAAGCGAAACCCTTGCCAATTTTATTCACCCCGATAAAGGAGTAGTTTGTATGTATAGAAGCGGCGCATTTGATAGAATGGAAACCCGAAGAACCACCGAAGAGATTAAAGTCAAAAATAAAGCAGTATG
>CAUJFT010000362.1 GCA_963169475.1 Bacteroidota bacterium
TCAAAGGATATAATTTTAAAAGCATCTGGCACTATGGTGTCAGGTGCTTTTTTATTTTCTCTCAATATTTATCCGAAAAAGCATATCTTTGTACCGAAAATTTTTATTTAATTTTTTCCCATGAATCAATACAAAAATATTTTAGAAACGCTTGGACTTACGGAAAAAAACCCGTGTTTGCATACAGGTCTAACAACTGAACATGCCGATTGGGGGGAGTATCACAAGATTTATGCAGCTGCTGACGGAGCTTTATTAGGTTCTGTTCAGTTTGCTACAGAAAAGGAGTATGAACAAGTTATGCGTTCGTGCCTTTCTGCATTTGAGGTATGGAAAGATGTCCCCGCCCCCAAAAGAGGTGAGATTGTACGTCAGATTGGAGATGAACTCCGGAAGCACAAAGAACCCTTAGGGAAATTGGTCTCGCTCGAAATGGGCAAAATCTATCAAGAAGGTTTGGGAGAGGTGCAAGAAATGATAGATATATGTGATTTTGCGGTAGGGCTTTCCCGTCAGTTATATGGACTGACGATGCACTCCGAAAGAAAGCACCATAGAATGTACGAGCAATATCATCCTCTGGGCGTAGTAGGTATTATTTCTGCTTTTAATTTTCCTGTAGCAGTTTGGTCATGGAATGCAATGTTGGCGGCGGTTTGTGGAGATGTAACCCTCTGGAAACCCAGTGAAAAAACGCCACTTACTGCTATAGCGTGCATGAATATCATTAAAAAAGTGCTTGAAGAGAATCATCTCCCCGATGGCGTTTTCTCTTTGATAATAGGAGATAGAGAAGTAGGTGAAAAAATGTCTAATGACAAAAGAATGCCTCTTGTTTCAGCTACCGGCTCTACCCGTATGGGAAAATCTGTCGGAGAAGCCGTAGCCCGAAGAATGGGACGCACCCTCTTGGAGCTTGGAGGAAACAATGCCATCATCGTTTCGCGTCACGCAGACCTGAAATTGGCGATGCCTGCGATTATTTTTGGTTCAGTAGGTACTTGTGGACAAAGATGTACTACTACCAGAAGATTAATCATTGATGAGAAAATTTATGATAAAGTAAAGGAACGCTTAGTTCGGATTTATGAGTCGCTTAGAGATAAGATAGGACATCCTTTAAATGAGAAAACATTAATCGGACCGCTTATTGATAAAGATGCTGTAAAAAGTATGCAGCTTTCGCTTAAATCTATTCAGGCAGAGGGCGGAAAACTTTTATTCGGAGGAGAGGTTTTGGAAGGAGAGGAGTTTGAAACCGGTACTTATGTAGTACCTGCGCTAGTAGAAGCGGATAATCGCTGCGAAACCGTTCAGCATGAGACTTTTGCCCCTATTCTTTATCTGATGAAATACGAAACCCTTTCAGAAGCTGTAGCCATGAATAATGCAGTCCCCCAAGGGTTATCCTCTTCTATTTTTACAGAAAACATGAAGGAGGCTGAATACTTCCTTAGTCATCTTGGTTCAGATTGTGGTATTGCTAATGTAAATATTGGTACTTCTGGGGCAGAAATCGGAGGTGCTTTTGGGGGCGAAAAAGAAACCGGTGGTGGAAGGGAATCTGGCTCTGACGCTTGGAAAATCTATATGCGCCGTCAGACTAATACTATCAATTGGTCAGATGCTTTACCCTTGGCCCAAGGAATTAAGTTTGATGTGTAAGATGACGTTGCCCCAACGCTTTTGAAGAGTGTTTAACTTCTAAAAGTGTTGGGGTAAACTTATTGTGTGAATTATTCGTTGATAGGGGTGAATAGAATGAAAATAATAGTATGTCGCCCACCCCTCCCCTAAAAACAGGAAATATATTTGACAGAAAGGCTTACTCCCGTCTGTTTTCTTATACCCTACCCTATAGAAAATGGTTTTTCTTGGGAGTATGCCTTACGATTCTCATCGCGCTTACAGCTCCTATCAGACCACTTATTTATCAGCATATCATAGACGATTACGTAGTTACTCCAAACCTTAAAGGAGTACGCTTATTCGTTTTTGTCGCTTTTGTAATGCTACTTCTTGAAACGTTCTTGGCTTATTCTAATACTATCCTCACTAATTGGTTAGGGCAAAGTATTATCCGTGATATGCGAAACCAAGTGTTTAAGCATATTATAAGGTTGCGCGCCGCCTTTTATGACCAAACTCCTATCGGACAGCTACAAACCCGCACTATCAGTGACATAGAATCTATTAATGAGGTGTTTACTTCTGGATTTGTTAAGATTTTTGGAGATTTACTTCAACTAATCATTATTTTTGGAGTAATGTTATTTGTTAATTGGAAACTTACACTCGTCGTTTGTCTTACTATCCCACTAATGTTTTATGCTACCCGCATTTTTCAGAAAAAAATCAAGGATTCTTTTCAATCGATACGACAAGCCGTAGCAGATATGAATAGCTTCTTACAAGAGCATATCACGGGTATGAGTGTGGTTCAGATATTTAATAGAGAACAAGAAGAGCAAAATCGCTATGATACAATTAACCGTAGATTACTCAAAGCAAACGCCGATTCTGTTCTTTATTATAGTATATTTTTTCCGGTAATTGAATTGGTTATTTCGCTTGCATTAGCATTGACCGTATGGTATGGTGCAAGAAGTGTTATCAAAGAAGATATGCGTTTCGGAGAAGTATTAGCATTTATTTCGTTAATCCAGTTGTTTTTTCGCCCGATTCGTATGCTTGCCGACCAAGTGAATACTCTTCAGCTTGGATTAGTAAGTGCAGAGCGCGTTTTTAAACTCCTTGATACAGATGATTATATCCCTGAAAAGGGAAAACTAATCCCCGATATTTCGGAGGCGACTTCACTCACTATTGAGTTTAAATCGGTTTGGTTTGCGTATAACGAACCGGAATGGGTTTTGAAAGGGGTTAGCTTTTCTGTAAATCAAGGAGAAATGGTGGCTTTTGTGGGGGCGACAGGCTCCGGTAAATCTACGATTATCAATTTGTTGGGGAGGTTCTATGATATTCAAAAAGGAGAAATTCTTTTAAATGGGAAAAATATAAAAGAATATGCCTTGCCCGAACTGCGTAGGCTGATGGGAGTCGTTTTACAAGACGTTTTTCTTTTTTCCGGAACTATTACCGAAAATATTACGCTGAATAATCCGGATATTCCCCTGCAAAAAGTAGCGGAAGCCGCAAGACATGTTGGGGCAGAGGCTTTTATCCGTAGCCTACCCGGTCAGTTTGAGTATCAAGTGCAAGAAAGAGGGGCAACGCTTTCCCTCGGTCAAAGGCAGCTTATCTCCTTTGCTCGTGTCTGGCTCTATAATCCGTTGATTCTGATTTTAGATGAGGCTACTGCAAATATTGATACGGAATCCGAGCTTATCATTCAACAAGCCATGGATACCGTAATGATAGGAAGAACCTGTTTTATTATTGCGCATAGGCTTTCTACCATTCAAAAATCAGATAAAATTATCGTCATGGAGAAAGGAGAAATTATTGAAAGTGGAACGCATCAATCCCTCTTAGAGAAAAAAGGTAAATATTATCAACTGTCTCTGCTACAGTTTTCGGCTATCCCTGAAAAAGTATAAAATAAAATGACTACCCTATAAATGTAATGCCGAAAGTGATATTTTCCATACACACTACTTACCCACCACAAAGGTAATAACCGATAAGGGGTGGGTATGACGTTTTCCTTGCTCAACATGACGGGAGAAAGCTTTGTTTATTCTCATAAAAAAGACCAAGCAGCCTATAAAAAATGGTTATTGTTTAATGATTTGCTGCCTATAATTGCCCGCAATTACACAGTAAATTCCATTAGGCAGGGTTGAAATATCGATAGTTTCTCTTTCACTCGTAATCACCTTTGCAAAAACAATTTCTCCAAGTGTATTGTAAACGCAAAGATTTGTAGGGGTAGTATTAGGTCTTGCAAAATTAACATACAGATATTCAGTAGTAGGATTTGGATAAATGGAAAGCTGCCTTTCGGGATTATTAGGGGTAGCAATGCTTGTCATAGTTCCAAAAATATTTTGAAAATTTTGTGCATATTCATACGTACTTCCGCAAGTAGCAATAGCATCCCAATTAATACTCCATGTCATCATACCTCTGAAAGAGGGATAACCACTCGGATTAAATAAAGTATAGGAACCCGGTGCAACTCCATTACCCATCAAGTAATTAATCGCCGATTTTACAGTTGCAGTATCTGTAAAGCCTCCCCCAGCTGCCATGGTACAAGCGGGAAGCCCAACCGCAACTTTATTTGCGGGTAACCCCATAAACATTCCTCCTGCGGTATTAAATCCTTGTATTACTGCTTCACACATTGCGACAATAAAATCAGCCGTACCTTGTGTATAAATATTTCCATCTATGCCGTACATACTTCCACTATTATAAAGTTGGACGTGAAGTATTTCTATAGAATCCCTCAAGGCATCAATCACAGGCAAATAGGCACCCCAAATTCCTCCAAAAGCCGACTGCCCTCCCTGCACAAATGCAGTTTCTGGAGCCATCGTCAGCACTAGCCGCTTGCCATGAGCAGTATAATGGTTAGCCATCAGTTGCTTTACCGCATAGATAAGATGAATGATTTTAGCATCAATAGGTGTGGCAATTGTACCCCCCGTAACCGAGATAGAGCTTCCTTCAAAGTCTATATCTATCCCGTCAAAACCATAAGTGTTAATGATATTTGTCATGGTTGCGATAAATGTATCCCTCTCCGATATATTATCTAGAGAAATTGGGGCAGTAGCTCCACCCATACTAATGATTACCTTTTTTCCTTGTGCTTGTAAAGTTTGTATTTGAGAAATAAAGGTCGCTTGCGAAACTTGGTCAGGAATGAATTCCATTTTATAATCCGTCCCAAATTTCGGAACGGCGAAGGCAACATCTATAATGTTGTAACGTGAATCAATCCCGTCCAGCGGAATATAAGGCGCGTTTCCATCTTGCCAGTTGTGAAAATAGCCTATCAAGGCAGGGTTCGGGGTTTGAGCCTTCGAGAAAAAAGGCAAGCACGTGATTAAGATTACTCGTACAAAGCTCAAATATAGTTTCCTTTTCATTATTTTTTTAAATTGATTTTCTTTCGTACTCGTTTTTACCCAAAAAATTTTACGGGGGCAAATATATAAATGTTTTTCAGAAAAATATTTTATCATGAACTTAAACCTATCAAAAAGATTTTGTTAAGTACTCGTTTGAAATTAGTTTATAATATTATTTTTAATTAAAAAGGTGATAAATAGCTATTTGTGAGGACTAAGAACTCATCATTAAAAACTAAGAACTACTTAGTAGAAAAGAATATAATATTTTGAAAAAGTAAAGAGGAATCTAACCTTGCCGTTACGTGTGGGTTATTAAAACAGTTTCGTATTCATTATCATAGTCCAAAAAGCTGCAAATCTGTGAAGAATGAATGGAGGCTATAAATTCACCATAGTATTTGAAATAATTAATGACGACATAAAACAAATCCTTTATGATGAATCAGAGTGTTATTATTTTTGACGGAGTTTGTAATTTTTGTAATTCCTCCGTGAACTTTATTATGAAAAGAGATGTCGAGGGAAAATTTATGTTTACCGCAAACCAAAGTGAGGCAGGGCAAAAAATACTTAAAGAGAATAACGAAAATGTAGAAAATATTTCAACTTTCTTTCTCTACGAAAAGGGGGTGATTTACAGTAAATCTACGGCTGCTCTGAAAGTTGCAAGACAATTACCCTTTGCATGGAATTTACTATACGGATTGATTATCATTCCGGCTTTTCTTCGCGATATTATCTATGATTTTATTGCAGCAAATAGATACAATTGGTTTGGGAAAAAAGAATCTTGTCGGATTCCTACTCCTGTAGAAAGAGCAAGGTTTTTAAATTAAGGCAGGTTTTGAACAACATATCGTTGTTTGGAGCAGGTACTCGGGTCTAAGAAATTGTTTGAGTTATTTATATCGAGTTAAAATGGCTTATTTTCGCTCATACTTCGTTTAGCAGACTAAATAGGCGGTTTTATGCCTCTATTTTACTCCTACGGGTATATTTGGGATTTTGCGGAGGTATGATGTTTCGCATGTTTAATACGAGGAGTGGGAAACTTTATTGAATATCATAAAAAATGTCGTGCAGCCTTGTAAAAATATTTTATTTTTACAAGGCTGCACGAGCTATCCGGCTAAAAAACCCTGAACAAAGTAACCGTGTTTAAAGCCATAAAAATATCACGTTACCTTAAAATACAGTACGAAATTTGCTTATAAAAGCAGACCGCCAAAATAATCATAAAAAGTAGTAGATTTACGCGTTTTTTTCATTCAC
>CAUJFT010000363.1 GCA_963169475.1 Bacteroidota bacterium
CCGAGAACCCTAAGAAGTGGAAAGATAAGTTTTATTATGAAATGACTACCGTTCAAACACTCAAAGTGCGTTTTGGCGGAATAACGTTTAGAATTGGGGAGAACATGAAAAAGTATCAAGCCCTCATTGACAAATACAAAACCTCTCCAGAGCTAGGAAAACAAATGATTGACTTAGACACAAAACTCAAAGATTTAAGACACTCCTTTGATGCCTCATTTGACCCACTTGAGTATATAAAATCAGCCGACAGAATGTATCAGGTAGAATAGTTATGTATCCCCCAAAAACAGAGCAGAAAGAAAGCCGCGGGAAAGCAATATTACTTACTCTCTCCATTGGTCTATCCTTTACACTATGGTTCGTGAATCAATTGGGGCGCGACTATCAAACAGTCCTCACTTTCAGTTACCGAATAACCAATATCCCGTCCAATATTAGTATTGAGAATAGGTACGCCAACCTTTCTTTCCTTGTAAAAGGGAAAGGAACTAATCTTTTCTGGAAAAAAATATCTCCTTATCACGACACCCTTCAATTACGCTATCATCATTACTTTCATTTAGGTTATATCCTACCTAAACAACATAAAGAAGACTTTCGGGCAGTACCCAACGACATTCAACTATTATATGCCCTACCTGATACCCTTAAAATTAGGGTTTTTTCTAACGAATGGATGAAAAAAGTCTCCGTCAAACCCGATTTACAATTTAACCTGCACCCCACTGTCAGGTTATTTAAACCCATAAGCATAAGCCCCGATTCCGTTACAGTATATGCCTCCTCTGCCGCCCAAATTAATTCTCTAGCATGGATTGAAACCGAACAAATAACTACTCCCGAAATGGAAGATAGTACGGTATTCTATGTACCCATAAAGAAAGGCTCACTACAAGTCGTACCCGAAGTCGTAACGATTACCGCTATTCCCGAAAAATATACCACAATTCAGCCCGAAATTCCGATAATCATAAACGATATTCCTAACGGAATCACGATAAAATTAAATCCCCCTGCCTTGAAACCTCAGTGTATCATTCCTTTAAAACAATACGAACAGTCTCAAAATATCAAAATGGAGTGGAGAATCTCTTATAATTCCTTGAAAGAAGGCGTTCCCCTTATCCCTAACTACGACTTTCTACCGGATTATATTCAGGTAGTCCCTCCATACGAAAGCGAGGTTTCATTTATTATCCAAAGCGAATCCCCATGAAAAGGAAAATCATTGGTATTACCGGAGGTATTGGAAGCGGAAAAAGCATGGTCTGTAAAATTTTTTCCATATTAGGATACAAAATCTATGATGCAGACAGCAGAGCCAAAGTACTTATCTCATCTCACCCCGAAATCATTCAAAATATCTCTACTTTATTTGGAGAAAATGCCTACGAAAACGGCGAATATAACCGCAAATTTATCGCCGCCAAAGTTTTTCAACAGCCCGAACTATTACAATCACTCAATCATATCGTACACCCACATACACGCACAGATTTTCAAGAATGGATAGCAGCTACCCCTGCCGAATATTCCAAAAATGCACTTATCAAGGAAGCCGCTATTTTATTTGAGTCTGGAGCATGGAAGGAAACCGATTTTATTATTTCAGTCTATGCCCCTGAAAATACCCGTATTCAAAGGGTAATGCAGAGAGATGGAGTGAGCGAAGAGGAGGTCAAGAAACGTATCCGGAATCAATGGGAAGAAAGTAAAAAAATCCGTATGGCAGACTTCATAATTTATAATGACGAAATTCACCTATTGATACCCCAAATACTGGAAGCGGCTAAGGTAATTTCAGAAAATTGATACGTTCAAGTCATAAAAAGAAGCACTAAATCCATCTCTTCCACTTAAAAAATAAAATAGAAAATACGGACGAAGCCACAATGATGACCAAAGCAATATAAAACCCGTGGTCATGTTCAGAAGTCGGAACGTATTTATAATTCATACCGAAGATACCCGCTATGAGCGTAGGAGGAAGAAAGATAATAGAAAAAAGCGTAAAACGCTTGATGATGTCATTCTGTTCAAGATTAATCAGACCAGTAAAGGTCTCTTGCAAATACTCTAACCTTTCAAAATTAAAGGTAGTATATTCCAAAAGCGAATTAATATCTTTGAGAATAATCCTTAACCGTTCTTTTTTATCATCGGGAAAATTCAGACTTCTAAGCAGAGCAGAAAATACCCTTTGCTTATCAATGATACTTTCCCTAAGCAACATGGTATTTTCCTGAAGATTATTAATTAGCAATAAGGATTCTCCTTTGGGTTTACGCTCCTTGGCAAGCTGGCGGCTAATATTGGTAATCTCTCTTGAGATAGCCTCCAAATAATCGGCATCAGTATCGATTCGTGTTTCAAAAATAAGCAGCACAATATCTATCCCATTCATCAACATATCTGAACTAACCCTCATTTTTTTTACGGTGTCCGCAAAGGTACGCGAATCGCCCTGCCGGTAAGTAAAAACGACCCCGTCCTTGATGATAAACGAAACAGGGTAAGCATGGTAGCTTTCACCTTCAAATCGTAAAAAGTTAGAGTTAGCTACAATAGCTCCGTTCCGCTCAAAATAGCGAGAAGAACTTTCGATTTCTGTAATTTCCTGAGGCGTTTGAATGCTTACATTACATTTTGACTCAATCCACTCTTCTTCGTCTTGGGTAGGAGAATGTAAATCCACCCAAAGAATATTCCTAAGAGAGCCTATTTCCCTTACATCTGTTTCTTTCTTTAAGACATTTTCATCTCTGTAATAGATTCTAACCATATCGCGCTTCTTTCTACTAGGGTTGGAGAATCGGACTTCATAAAAGTAGCGCAAAGGTAATCATTCCTTTTCAAATAAACACCGTTCTTATGCCGAATATCAGACTAACCGCACGAAAAATTATCAGAACGCCCATGTTGGGCGAAAGCAAAACACCACACATACACATATTCTACCACTCTTATAGGCAAAAGCATCAATAAGGCTAGCAAGAGTGCCGGCTATAAATCGAGCTGCAAAAAACCAATTCTTCACACAAATAAGATAAATATGAAGATAAAACAAATTATTTTGAGAAAATATCTTCTTTATGCAGCATACCCAAAAAGCCCCTGCTATCCATAAAACACTATTAATCAATATACTAAGAAACAACCGCTTACACAAAAGGCTATCCATATCCGAAACATAACAAATTCCATTTTTTAAACTTATCTTCTCAAATAAAGTTATGACTAAAAAGAGTAAATATACTTATTCTTTTCTATATAGTAGGGATATATTTCCCACCTAAGAGAACGCTCAATTAATAAAAATATGGCAAATCATACTCCGATGCTAAATGCAGACGCACTAAAAGGTAAAACGATTATCGTAACTGGTGGTGGCTCCGGTTTGGGCAAATCTATGACCCGTTTCTTTTTGAAATGTGGTGCTAAGGTAGTCATTACGAGCCGAAGTATAGACCGCCTAACGGAGACCGCAC
>CAUJFT010000364.1 GCA_963169475.1 Bacteroidota bacterium
CTATCAACTATTTATGATTGATAGCGAAAGTATCATTTACTTCATGTTACCGATGGTAAGGCTTTTGTAAATCCCCTCCTCTCTAACCCACTTACAATTGGCAGCACTTCCGTTCAATAACAAATGTAACGGCAAAAGTAGGTTATTTTTATTTTTTTCCCCATTTTTCAGCCAAAAACTGCCTGATTTTTTTCTCGCTGCCGATTTCTTTCGGAAAATAAAAACGTTTCCCCCGTATGCCTTCGGGTAAATATTCCTGATTACCCTCATTTCCTTCAAAACTATGAGAGTACTTATATTCCTTACCATAATTCAGATTTTTCATCAGGCGTGTAGGGGCATTCCTAAGCCAAAGCGGCACCGGTAGAGGCGGACTTTTGCTTACAAAATCTAAAGCATCATTGATTGCTACATAAGCAGCATTACTTTTTTCGCTCGAAGCCAGATAAGTAGCCGTTTGAGAAAGGATAATTCTTGCTTCAGGCATTCCGATTACGATTACCGACTGAAAGCAAGCATTCGCAAGTAAAAGCGCGTTAGGGTTTGCGTTCCCTATGTCTTCCGATGCCAAAATTATCATTCTTCTGGCAATAAATTTTATATCCTCTCCTCCGTCCAACATTCTTGCTAACCAATAAACCGCCGCATCGGGGTCGCCGCCTCTCACGGACTTAATAAATGCCGAAATAATATCATAATGCTGCTCCCCTGATTTGTCATACAAAGCAATATGGGTTTGGGCGGCTTTCATAACGCCTGCATCGGTTATAACAATCTTGGTATCCGTTTCGGTTTGAGTAAGTAAAAATATCTCTAACAATGAGAGGCTCTTGCGGGCATCTCCCCCACTAAGCGTATAAATCGCCTCCGTTTCTTTTAGCTCAATAGATTTTTGTTTGAGCAATACATCTTCTCGAATTGCCTTTAATAGAATCTCACGTATGTTTTCGTGAGTAAGTGCGCGCAATACATAGACCTGACACCGCGACAGCAAGGCAGAGATTACTTCAAAAGAAGGGTTTTCGGTAGTAGCTCCGATGAGCGTAATGACCCCTTTCTCTACTGCACCTAAGAGGGAATCTTGTTGAGCCTTATTAAAACGATGAATTTCATCTATAAACAAAATAGTACCTGGGTGAGTTTCCGCAAAACCGATAACCTCCCTGATTTCTTTGATGCCGGATTGAATCGCACTAATAGCCCTGAACGGGCGTTCCGTAGTTTCGGCTACTACTTGTGCAAGCGTAGTTTTGCCTACACCCGGAGGACCCCAGAAAATCATAGAAGGAAGCTGCCGCTTTTGGAGCATTTGTATAAAACTACCGCCGGCATCTAATAGATGTTCCTGCCCAAAAATATCTTGGGGTTTCTGCGGACGCATTCTTTCGGCGAGGGGAGGGAGGTGCATAATGGTTACAATAATAAAGCATATAATGTTTTAGTCCCAAGATTCTTCGGATTGCCCACATACGATGTCTCCTTGGCTATCCACGAGAGTAGAAAGCTCCAAGATAGCCGCAAGCGCGATTTGGGAATAGTTCTGGGATTCATTGCCGAAGCCTCCCGAAGTTGTTTTCCAGAGTTTTTGGACAAGAGCCTGCCCACCCGTTTTAGCATTTATTGCCGTAAGAGCGGAACTTACGTTTCCCGCTCCAGCGTGATAGCAGTGCATGACAAGTAACCGAAACCATAAATCTGTTTCGTGAAAAACAATTCCACGCCGTTTGAGCATCGCTTTAGCTTGGGGTACACATGTCTGCCGGATTAATTTTGCCGCAGCTTGAGCCGATTTAGTGAAATTCGTGCGCTCGTCAGTGGTTTCGTTAATGATAAGCCCCATTTCCCTACCTACTTCCGGCATAATTTGGAAAGAACCTCTTGCTCCGGCATACGAAGTTTTTACCCTTGCGCCGGGGCTTTCTATCAATAAAATTGCTTGTGCATACCAAGGGTCGGTATGGACTTTATTAAATATATCCACTGCTTTACTGATATTAGGGATAGTCTCTTGGAAAAGATAAAAATCCTTACGCCCTTGAGCGGTGATAATGGTGTTTGATTTAGGAATCTCTAACTCTGTTCGCCTTTCTTCTATAAAGGCTTTTTTGGCAGCCGGAGACTTACGACTCCATTCCTTCGTTTCTGCATATCCCAATATCTCTCTGCTTTCAAGAGAATAAATGATATAATATTCAGGGTCTAAATTCACGACTTCCTTCCAGAATATAACCTGCTGCAAGGTGTCGTATCCTTCCGAAAATAACTCCCAATCTTTTATCACCTTATGACAAGTATTGTCGTCATTGGTCCTTACCGATAAAATATGATTAGTATTACTTATTGCCGCTTGTGTCTGGGCAAAAACAGGAAATGAAAACCATATTCCAAAAATAACGAAAATTCCAAATTGCCTCATAATGTCTGAAAGTTTGAAAAAACAAGAACAGATTCTTGCTTTGTAAGGATAAAGAGATACTATAAATTCAAAGGATAATGACAATCCTTGTATTTACTGACCACAATCAAAAAATCCCACGACAAATATAGTGTATTATCATTAAAGTTACAAAAACATTTGATTACGCATCAGCAAACGCAGTAAAAATTATCGGGACTATGCTTATTCCAAAGAGGTGAAATGATTATAGCAAATGCGAAACTTATAAATCCCATTGGCAAAAAACAAACGAACCCAATAGGGGATAGGCGGATTGTATGTCCCCAAAACATGCCCACTCCAAAGACGAATAGCCCGCCTAACAACACTCATCATCTCAAAAAAGTGAAATGATTCTACCCTTGTAGGTAAAAAACAATACAGCACAACTTATAGGGCGGAAGATTATAAAAACACAACGCTAAAAACCCCTCCCATAAAAAAGAAAAGGTTTTTAGCATTATATTTGACCGTATTGTTATTAGAGGCTATGCTCTAATTCTACCGCTTTTGGAAACAAAATATTGTTTTCTAAGTGGATATGTTGATGTAGGTCTTCTTCAAATTCTTTCAATAAAGCAAAGGTTACCCTGTACGTATTACAAGCATCTTGAGGAGGCTGATAATTTTGGGTCAGTTCAGCTATTTTTCTGAAACGTTCACCCTCTGTATTATGCTCATGCATCATCATTTGTATCGGGTTTTGTACCGTACCAAAAGGAGCTTGAACGGAGGTATGAGAACGTTGTGCCGATACCATTTTCCGTATGAATGGGAATAATATTAATTCTTCTTTCTTCATGTGAGCGGTTAGGTCTCCCATAGATTCGTTAAATAACTCCTCTACTTCGACCAGCTCGGGGTGGCGGTCTCCATGTACTCGCGCTACTTTATGCAAGAATGGAGTGATTTCCTGAAACTTTGTCTCTACATAACGATGGTGTTTTTTCTCGATATAATCTGCCAGCAAATCCAAAGGCCAAGTGGTGAAGTCCACCGCAGAGGCATCATTCTTTTGAGCGGTTATCTCTTTTAGGTATTGAAGGATTTCTTCAGTATTCTTTTGCCTCTGTGTACAAGCCTCGTCTATCGTTCTATTGCCATTACAGCAAAAGTCTATTCCGTTTTTCTTGAACACAGATGCAGTACGGTAGTCTTGTGCTACCAATTCTCCCACGATTGTTTCTTTTGTAATGTTCATTTTAAGATATTATTTTAAATAGTTTAACATTCTTTGTAATTAGTTTCTGGTGGATACAAGCACTCGGAGGATTTTATTCCCCAACATCAATAAGACAACGGACAAGCTCGGATTGCTTTTTAGTGCCTTGAACCCCTATGAGAACATGTTTCTTTGGAAAGGAGAATGAAGAAGGCATTAGTATCTTCATTCTCCTCATACAAAAAAGGGGATTGAATTATAACATTTAAGAACAGAAACCAATAGGTTAGCTACGCTGAAAAATACGATTTTAATCATTACTATCCACTTTTTAATTCCAATAAGGTTGTCCTCTATGAACTAATAAAAAGAGAAGTTGTTTAGACATGGATACAAAAAATTAAGAAAAGAATTAGAAAAAAAAACATTACTTCACGATTTCCGTATTACAAGTATGGGTTTGAAATTAGTTTATGATATTATATTCAGTTAAAAAACTGACAAACAATTGTTTATAAAGACTAAGAACTCATCATTAAAAACTAAGAACTACTTAATAAAGGTAAAAACTCATCACGCCTCACTACTTACATCGCCCTGTGTGTTCAAAGAATGCCGGATAGCACATTGATAACCCTTCCGTTTTTTTAAGCCGAGACCAAACCAATCAACCACTCTTTTTCTTCCGTTAATTCGGACTTGATTTTTTGCATAAGAGAAAGTTTCTTTTGAGGCTCATCGCCAGAAAGTAAACAGATTGCGTTAAGAAAGTGTATAAAGTTCAGATTTGATTTTTTAGTCCTCGGATTTAATTTCTTATTTCTGCTAAGATACACATTGAAAGCATTCAATTGGGCTAGAACCAACTCTATTTCTCCTTCCATAAATAAAGCCATAGCCTTAAGCCTCCTGACGGGTAACACAAGAAATATATCTTCTGACATTGCTATCTCTTTAAGCATTCGTTCCACATTTCTGTAATCCTTTTTTTGCCAAAAAAGCCGCCCTTTGCAATAATAATAGTTATTGTTTCTATCTTCCTCTTTAAGAAATCCCTTAAAATTCTCGATAAATGCGGCAGTATCTTCCACTTTATTAAGTTCTAATCCCATGATTACAACTTGGCGATAGATACCTATAGATAGTGTCTTACCAGAAAATAAATAACCAAATTCTAAATGCTCTTTATATAGCTCATAGCGAATCATTTTGTATTCCATGTTTCCTTTTCGAATCTTAGACATACAATGGTTTCTTAATGCTGCCGCAAAATTAGATTTTTCTTCGTGAGAAAACTCCTCCATTTTATGTAGGAGGTTTGTTCTTAATAAATCAAAATATAAAGAGTCGTCCTCTTTTATATACAATTGAACCATCAAATAAAGGGTTTCTATCATCGAAACGGACTTGAGATAATCGGTGTTTTCTATTCGTGCCATAAGGGTAGTGATTTCTTCTTCTATCCTTGGGGTATGATACACATTCATATTTACAACGATTACAAAATACCACTTTAATTGCTGAATGGTAAATAAAATCTCTTGTGCGCGAAGTAAATCTATGATATTCTCATTTTTTTGGGTGGGGTATAGATACGAAAACCTATTCATCTTATATTGGACAAACTTTACGCTATTCTCGAAGTATCCCATATTTGCGATAGAATCCGTAATCCATTTTTTCTCAAATTCCGGAATTTTTTTCAAAAACTCATCACTAACCTTATGGCGGTAAAATTCCATTAAGTGTAAATCAAAGACTGACGTTTGGGATACAGATTGAAATACAATGTAGGATTCAATGATTTTCAATAATGAAAACATCATTTTCCGCATCTTAGCGTCATCATAAGGAAGTGTGGGGAATAGCTTATTAAAAATACTTTCTTTTGTTAGCTTTTTAGCATCTTTCAGGGGGATAATTTTTGCGATGCACATAAAAAATTTGGTAATCTCTATATTTTCATTAAAATAATTCGAAGAAACCCACTTTTTTAACGCGCTTATATCATTCTCTGAAAGAACAGAAATTGTCTTATATAATTTGCTTTTAATCATTGTTAATCAGTTTATTATATGATAAATATATACATATATATTACAAAAATAATAAATATTTTCAGAACAATATGCCTAATATTGTAATAGATTTATTTTTCAGAAATAAATTATCTTTGTATTCATAAATATAAACACCATTAAATAGTTAATACCTGAAATAATGAATAAATCTTGTGTCGTACTTTTTGATGTTACCCTTGTGTATGTGGTAAGAAAAATATCTGTGAAATAATTTGTATCCTTATTAAACAGAGTCTATTCATAAGGACGAACCGAATACTCATAAAATTAACTCAAAAATAAAAAATACTAATCACTGTAAAAAAATGAAATGATGAACCCTCTGTTGATGGATTAAAATAGGTAGTACTAAAAGTGTATTTTCCTCAAAAATGAAATAGACTTTGGCATTACATTTTGACCATCACCGCCCTTTTCATAGGGTTGGGAGATATTACAGAAAATTTAGTCATCTCATACATAAAATTCGTAGGTGCTTTTTTGAGGCTAAGTAACTATAAGTGCTATGTA
>CAUJFT010000365.1 GCA_963169475.1 Bacteroidota bacterium
TTACCTCCCCAATATTGATATGAAATCGGTTCCGGCAATGCTGAAATTAACGGCTCAAAAGTCCAATTTTTTTTTCCCAATGATTGGGCTTCACCCTTGCTCTGTAAATCAGGATTTTCTCCAAGTACTTGAAGCAATGGAAACCATGCTGATAGAGGGTAATACAGAAACTTCTAAAACATGGTATGGCATAGGCGAAACAGGAATTGATATGCATTGGGACAAAACCAAATTAGAGATACAAAAAGAAGCACTTTCTATACAAATTGAATGGGCAAAAAAATATCAATTGCCTATTATCCTTCATTGCAGAGAAGCCTTAGATATTGTGATTGAAATGATTGAAAAAGCAGCCTCTCCGGAATTGTCCGGTATTTTTCATTGCTTTGACGGAACGGAAGCGCAGGCTTACCGAATCTCGCAGATACCTAATTTCAAAATGGGGGTTGGGGGGATAATAACCTATAAAACGACTACGCTTATACGGACAATTGCCAATATCGGAGTGGAGCATCTTGTATTGGAAACAGATAGCCCCTTTTTACCTCCTACTCCTCACAGAGGCAAACGCAATGAAAGTGGATATATTTTGCTTATAGCCGAAAAACTTGCAGAAGTAAAAGAGATGGGAATCAGACGACTATGTGAAATAACTAATCAGAACGCTGCCTTTATTTTTCGGAATAAAGTGGGGGAGTAAAAGCATGATTGGTTTTTATTTTTATCAAATGTGTTGTAATAACAAAAAAGAGGCTGTTCTTCACAGAATAACCTCTTTTTGTAGAGGCGAGAACCGGATTCGAACCGGTGTACGCGGTTTTGCAGACCGATGCCTAGCCTCTCGGCCATCTCGCCTTTTTGAAATGCGACTGCAAAGGTATAGCTTTTTTGGAGAAAACCAAAATATATTTGATTTTTTTTAAAAAAATCCTGCTTTTATACCAATGGTAAACCTTACTCTTTCTTTTGTAGTAGTCAGTACAAGTTTTTTTCCTAAAAATAAAGTATAAAAATCAACTTTCCGCGCTATTTACATAATCTTAATATATAATATACAATCCATTAACAATTTGGCAATATTAATCCTTCTATTTTGCGGGGTATTAAAGGATTGTAATCTAAATGATAGGTTAAAATGAATAAGGGAGCGATATTATTGGGGTTGGTATTTTTGATTTTCCAGACATTACTTTCACAATCTGGAGGGCTTAAACATGGAAATAGTATTTCCTTTGTAACTAAGGATAGTACTTTTTCCGTAAACTTTCGTTTCAGAATGCAGAATAGGGCGGCAATGCTGACCCGTTCGCTGGAAGACCTTAGTACGTCAGAGTGGGAATTTCGCGTTAGGAGGTTACGCTTAAGATTGGAGGGATTTATCTATAATCCTAAACTTACCTATTATATTCAACTATCATTTTCACGCAGCGACATGGATTTTAATGCAGCCGATAACTCCAAAATTAATGTAAGCCCCAATATTGTAAGAGATGCTATGATTTTTTACAAGCCGTTCAAACCTATTATTATAGGCTTCGGGCAAGGGAAATTACCCGGTAATCGGCAACGGGTAAATTCATCAGCAGAGCTACAATTTACAGACCGCTCTATTGTAAATGCAGCAATGACCCTCGACCGTGATTTTGGATTATTTGCCATCTATGAAGGCAAAATAGGCAAAGCCATTTACTTGGCAAAAGGAGCAATTTCTTCTGGTAAGGGCAGAATGAATGTGGTTTCTAATAATGCAGGGCTTTGCTATACAGGGCGGATTGAGTTCCTCCCTTTGGGTAAGTTTACTAATAGAGGCGATTATTTTGAGGGAGACCTTGAAAGAGAACCCAAGCCCAAATTGTCTCTTGCAGCCGGCTACTGTTGGAATCGCTTTGCAGTAAGAACGGGAGGGCAGTTAGGAAAAGACCTACCACGTCCTTATGATATGCTAACATTTATAGCAGATGCTGTACTAAAATACAGAGGATTGGCTTTAAGCTCGGAATACTTACGAAGAACCTCACGCAATCAGCCGGAAATCAAGGCTTCGGACGATGTGAATTATATTTTTATTGGACATGGACTCAATACTCAACTTAGTTACTGTTTCAAAAACCGGTGGGAACTTGCCGGTAGGTATAGTGTACTTACCCCTTTTTCTAATATTGCACAAAAAGCCAACCAAGAAAAAAACTATACGCTTGGTATCACTAAATACCTAAACGCCCATAGGCTAAAGATTCAATATAATATAACACTTATTCAAAAGCAAAATATGATGACAAACGCTATTTCTCCCCAATTATATAATGCCTTTCAGGTAGAGCTGGGTATTTAGATTGCCTGCAAAAGAATAGGGTTTTCCTACGAGATTTATATCCTATTACGAAAGAAGTCATCTTAAAGAAGCAAAATAATGTTACAAAAAACCTTCGGACCGGAAAACGTTTTCCAAATCCGAAGGTTATTCTTGAAGCTATATGCCAATCTAAAATGGATTTACAAGAGAATGATTTAGAAAACTCTTGATAATCACCCTTATCAATCTTCTCTTGATATAAATAAATTACGCTACAGTAATTTCATCTAATAGATATACATCTTGTACAGCATTGATAATATCTACCCCTTCATTCATCGGGCGTTGGAAGGCTTTACGCCCCAAGATTAGCCCCATTCCGCCGGCACGCTTATTAATTACTGCGGTTTTTACAGCATTGGCTTTGTCGGACGCGCCACCAGATTCTCCTCCAGAATTGATTAGACCTGCTCTACCCATATAGCAATTGGCAATCTGATAACGGCAAAGGTCTATAGGGTGTTCAGTGGTGAGCTTTTCGTACACATTTTTATGCGTTTTCCCATGCTTCGTAAAAAGGTAGCCCCCATTATTTTCGGGTAACTTCTGCTTGATAATGTCTGCTTGAATGGTTACGCCGAGATGGTTTGCTTGTCCGGTAAGGTCTGCCGATACGTGATAATCTTTTCCGGTTTCTTTATCCTTAAATGCGTTATTGCGGGTATAGCACCATAAAATCGTTGCCATACCCAACTCATGTGCATATTCAAATGCCTTTGCTACTTCTACAATCTGACGTGCAGATTCGGCAGAGCCAAAATAAATCGTAGCCCCTACTGCTACCGCCCCCATGTTCCATGCTTCACGAATAGAGCCAAACATGATTTGGTCAAATTTATTAGGATAAGACAAAAACTCATTATGATTGATTTTCACGACAAAAGGAATTTTGTGTGCATACTTACGTGAAACCGAAGCAAGTACGCCAAAAGTAGAAGCGACCGCATTACACCCCGCTTCCATTCCAAGCCGCACTATATTTTCGGGGTCAAAATAAATCGGATTAGGGGAAAAGGACGCACCTCCTGAATGTTCAATACCTTGGTCCACCGGTAAAATAGAAAGAAAACCGGAGCCTGCAAGTCTGCCATGCCCATGAAGCTGGGTAAGGCTTCTCAAAACCTGATTACTTCTATTAGATTCTTTCCAGATTACATCTACATGTTGAGCCGATGGGAGATGTAACTGAGATTTGTCAATCGTAGTACAAGAATGCTCCAATAGATAAGCCGCACTGTCCCCCAACAATTCAGTAACTTGTGTAAAACTATGTTTTGATGCCATATAAAAAAACGATTTATGGATGAAAAAATATTAAAATCAATTGAAATACGGGTTTTTAGAAAAACGACACAAAGTTAAGGTTTATCTTTTAAAAACAAAAAAATTTGCAGACCGAAAGAGTTTATTTACCTTTGTCCCCAAGAATAAAAAGCAGGGCGTTATTTTCTTAATCTAATTAACAAGACAAAAATGAATCCCCAAAAATTAGATTTATTCCCTCAAAATAAATTATCCGTAACGCTGATGCGTTTGGCGCACCAATTAATTGAGGATTATCACGAATTCGAAAATACTGTCATCATCGGGCTTCAGCCAAGAGGCGTTTTTTTATCACGTAGGATGATGGATATACTAAACTATCTCCTACCAGATACTTATATCCCATACGGAGAACTTGATGTAACCTTTTTCAGGGACGATTTTCGCAGGAGAGAAAGCCCTTTGCAAGCAAATCTTACCCGTATTGATTTTTTGCTTGAAGGGAAAAAAGTAATCCTTATAGATGATGTCCTCTATACCGGACGGACGATTCGCGCCGCAATGGACGCTATGCTTGCTTACGGACGACCGCACTCCGTTTCTCTCCTTGTGCTTGTCGATAGAAAACACAAACGCGAACTCCCAATAGAAGCCACTTATGCCGGCATCACAGTAGATACAATTCAGTCCGAAAAAGTATTGGTGGAACTCGTAGAAAGCGGCGGACAAGACAAAGTATATTTACTGAAAAGCTAAATAATTGTAATCAGCAATCATGTATCACTTACTCGGAATCAAATACATTGCTACGGAAGATATGATGAATATCTTTCAGGAAGCTGAAAAATTCAAGGAAGTCATCAGCAGACCTATTAAAAAGGTGCCGTCTCTCCGCGATATGACAATCGCCAATCTTTTTTTTGAAAACTCTACCCGAACAAGAATTTCTTTTGAACTTGCAGAAAAAAGGCTATCCGCAGATGTCATCAATTTTAGTGCCTCTAGTAGCAGTGTCAAAAAAGGAGAAACCCTCTTGGATACCGTCAATAATATTCTTGCTATGCGGGTGGATATGATAGTTATCCGACACGCAACCCCCGGCGCACCTATTTACCTTAGCCGACATATTAATGCCCATATTATTAACGCCGGAGACGGAACCCACGAGCATCCTACCCAGGCTTTATTAGATTGTTTTTCATTAAAAGAAAAGTTTGGAACACTCAAAGGATTAAATGTAGCAATCGTAGGGGACATCCTTCATAGTAGAGTAGCTTTGTCCAATATTTTCGCACTCAAAAAAGCCAATGCCAATATTCGACTTTGCGGTCCTCCTACACTAATACCCAAACATATTGAAGAATTGGGTGTAACCGTGAGCTATAACCTCAAAGAAACCCTTGAATGGTGCGATGCCGCTAATATGCTTAGGATTCAGATGGAGAGACAAAATATAAAATATTTCCCCTCTCTTAGAGAATATTCTATGCAATACGGACTCACCCTTCCTTTGCTTGAAAGCCTCAATAAGTCTATTACTGTCCTTCATCCCGGTCCTATTAATCGAGGGGTAGAAATATCCGGAGAAGTAGCCGATAGCCCCCAATCTATTATCCTTGACCAAGTAGAAAATGGAGTAGCCGTCAGAATGGCGGTGCTATACATGCTCGCCCAATCTAAAGGAAACTGATACTCCGATATAAACAACATGAAATTCATCAGAAAGTCATGTTGTTTTTTATGTAAAGGAAACTGATACTCCGATATAAACCTAATTATCTATGAAAAACAAAATCTATTTCTCGTTTTTCTATACCAATCACGACCTTTATTTTCATAGCAAAAAATGTCGGGTGGGGTAACAACAAAGATAAATTCTCTGTATCTTTGCACACCGAATATATATATATAGAGAGAGAGAAACATGGGAAGATTATTGGGCATTGATTACGGACTAAAAAGAACCGGGCTTGCGTGGACGGATATTCTCCACATTTCTGTATCCGGAATTGGAGGAGTGGACACAGAAATGCTGGAAGTAAAACTAAAAGAAATTATTTCTACAGAAACGATTGAACGGATAGTTTTGGGGTATCCTACGCGTTTAGACGGGTCGGACACACATTCTACAGAGGCTATCCGCGAATTACATAGAAGCCTGAAAACTTGGTTTCCCGATATTCCTATTACCCTTCAAGATGAGCAGTTTTCTACGGGAATGGCAAAAAAAATCATTTTTGATGCAGGAATCAAAAAAAGTAAACGCCGCGATAAACACCTAATTAACCAAACGAGTGCGGTCATTATCCTTCAAGATTATTTGGGCAGATTATGAGAGTGATTACAGACCATCTCGGAAGAAAGATAAGGATACCGAAACGCCCTCTTCGTATTGTTTCCCTTTGCCCGTGTGTAACCGAAAGTCTTGTTGAAATAGGGGCAGCCAACCAACTTGCCGGTAGAACCCGTTTTTGTATTCACCCTGACGAAGTGGTAAAGAATATCCCGCGAATTGGGGGGACAAAACAAGTGCATTATGAATCTATCCGCCGGATAAATCCAGATTTAATCATTGCGGTAAAGGAAGAAAACACCCGCGAAATAGTCGAAACGCTCGAAAAAGAATATCCTGTTTTTGTCTTTGATATTCAGACCACCGAAGCCGGGATTTATATGATAGAAGAACTGGGAATCCTCACCGGAAATGAAGCACAAGCAAATAAAAAAATGGAGGCTACATTCCAAAATTGGAGGATAGTAAAAGGCACTTTCTCCCCAATCTCCGTATTGTATGTTATTTGGCAAAACCCGTTCATGGCTGCTGGAAAAGATACCTATATCCACGATATCATTCAGGGCTTAGGGTGGCA
>CAUJFT010000366.1 GCA_963169475.1 Bacteroidota bacterium
TAGATAATGTCCATGGCGTTCGGATACCCGTAAAGTAATTGGGCTTGATTGTGCCTATGTAGTTCCCAATACCCGCAAACAATAAACTGATGCTTAACCCCATAAAATCCGTAAATAACTCCGGACGATTTTTCAAGGTGATGTACAATACACTTACACCAAGAAAACTAAAAAAAAGGGTGATTAGTAGCCTAAGTTTATAGTAAGAAGACCCAAAGCGCGCATAGTTTTCTTTTTTGGGGTCAAGTATAGGGAGATATTTCATTAATACTTGGATTAGCAGGGGGAAGCAAAATAGCAATAATGCCCCTCCTTTTTTATTAGAATAGCCATCTACTTCTCCATACAAATTCCAATGAGTAGGGATTCTTTCTGGGAGTTGCTCCCATATTAAGGTTGCATAGATTAAAGGCACTATACTGATAGCCCAAACGATGATTTCTTTTGTGAACTCTTTTTTCATTATCAGTCTATTTGATTGTTTTTAAGTTGAATAATCCAATTTATAATATCATCTAATACAGTCATATTAAGGGAGTAATGAATAAATTGCCCTTTTTTTACACTTTCTACTAATCCTGCACGGCTTAATAAGTCAAGATGATGAGAAATGCTGGGTTTTGTCATATCAAACTGTTCTGCAATTTCTCCAGCGGTTAAGTCTTTCTCCTTTAACAATTCTAAAATCGCTCTGCGCGTAGGGTCATTTAAGGCTTTAAATAAGATATTCAATGGTTATAATATTTTAGAGGCGGTTACAAAATTTACTGATTTTTTGGATTGCCGTTGGAACTACCGGCAAATCGGGCTGTGAATAGGTAGAAAGGTTTTGAGCAAAATCGGACGTTGTTTTTTTGAGAATATGATTCATCTCTTTAATAATTATCAATTTTGAGTCGGGTTTTGCAGCTTTCAGTAATTTTGCCTCGCTCTCGGGTACTTGAATATCTGTAGTTCCTTGCATAATCATTACCGGAATATTTAATTTCTGAATTTCTGTTTGAGGCTCGTAATGAAACCACGAAATTAAATAAGGCTGTACTTCTTGACGAAAAATAGCATTTAACATCGCATTTGTGTTTTGTACTATTTTCCCTTTCACCAAACTATCAAGCATAGGTCTTGCGTATTCCGCTAATGGCTCTGATTGCGCTTTTAGCTGCGTATATAGAATTTTATCGGCGCGTTGCCCTACACCAGCTAATGAAACAAACCCATCTGCTTTTGCCCTCTGTGCTGCAATCATTCCTATCAAAGAGCCTTCACTATGC
The DNA here is from genome assembly GCA_963169475.1 of Bacteroidota bacterium. Classification (GTDB taxonomy): domain Bacteria; phylum Bacteroidota; class Bacteroidia; order J057; family J057; genus JAAFHL01. Next base: position 1,272 of record CAUJFT010000366.1, read on the forward strand.
CCAATAATAATCACCTTTTTAAACCCCTTCTCTTTTTTAAGATATTCTACCCATCCGGCAGCATCGGATATAAGGTCTTCAAAACGCATATCTTTTTCTAACAACCCCTCAATTTTACTCTCTGCTATATTCCTCTTATCATATCGAACACTCGGAAGCCCATTTACTTGAAGCCCTTCTGCCAGCTTTTTGAGAGAATTATTAGCCATCATAGGATTATTTCCATTGCGGTCTGTAGGACCTGAACCTGCAATGATTAGTACTACTTTTTTCGCACCCGAAACCGGTAAAAAACTCCCCCGAATTGTCCCCGAAGTAGTTAGAATCTCAATAGGAGTCTCCGCTCCCCGTTGTGCTAAACCAACACTAATCCATAAAAATAAATAAAGAACCGCCAAGGTATATGCTTTCATCTTAAGAAAATATTTAAACAATTAGGCAATTATCTAAATATTTAATCAAAATACCAAATTTTTTACTTTTATTTTTTAATAATTATGAAATATTATAAGACCTTAACGGGACAATCATATTAAAAGTTATCAGGTTATACGGGAAGTTCGCTCATTTCTGTCATGTTGAAGAAAAGCAAAATACCTTCTGAAACCCCGCTATTTCTTTTATAGGAACGCAGAAAACAAGCTCCGTTTTCTGCGGAGCTTGTTTTTATGTTTTTAGGAATGAAAGCGATTAGTTGTTGTTCAGGATATGAACAAATGTTCTTTCCTTAGTATTTACCTTTTTTCTGGAAAAAGAAACCGTACCGTCTATCAAAGCAAAAAGCGTATGGTCTTTACCTATCCCTACGTTTTCACCTGCATGATATAAAGTACCTCTTTGACGAATCAGGATACTTCCGGCAGAGGCTGCCTCTCCTCCGAAGAGCTTCACCCCAAGTCTTTTGCTATGGGATTCACGCCCGTTCCTAGAACTACCGACACCTTTCTTGTGAGCCATGATTTTATAGAATTAGTATGTGAAATGCTTAACTTAAACGATTAACCAATGCTTTCGATTTTGATTTTAGAATAGTGCTGACGATGACCATTTTTTACAGCATATCCTTTTCTTCTCTTCTTTTTAAATACAATGATTTTAGGACCTCTTACATGCCCTTCTACTGTTGCCTTTACGGAAGAACCCGAGATAAAAGGAGTACCTACAGTAGCACCATTGTCATCTCCTTTTAATAAAACCTCATCAAAGGAAAGAGATGCTCCAGCATCTTGGTCCAATAGATTTACAAATACGGATTTCCCTTCCTCCACTTTCACTTGCCTTCCGGCAATATTCACTATCGCAAACATAAGTTTATTTGGCTTAAAATTCTGTTAAAATGCCTTTTAAATTTGAGTGTGCAAAATTAGGCAATTCCTTTATAACCACCAAATATTTTTATAAAGATTTATAAAAAACATATTTTCGATAAAATCCCTATTTCAATAACGCTCCAACATAAGACACAAATATCTTTGCAAAACGATACGATACCCAAAGACCCTTATTGAAATATACTACAAGATTTTCCCTCTGTTTTTCATCTCTTTTCCTAATAACTAAGTATGAAAACCAAGAAGATATTCGTCATATAATAAGCCTATTATTAATTATTTACCCTTATTGCTTGTTATTCATTTTTAATTATTTACTGCTTAAAGTAGAAAGCTAATAGCTAAAAACTCATAACTACCTATATCCCGCAATAAGAGTTGGGTTTAACGAATAGCTTACAGCCATCACATAGGCTTACTAATCTTACAAATTCTGATACTATTGTTATAAATACAGAAAGCCGATTCTAAATAGAATCGGCTTTCTGTGATAGGAATATCAAAAATTATTTAGCTACAACAACTTTTGCATTGACAATATTTTCACCTTTTTGCATTTGGATAAAATAGATACCATTAGCATACTGACTAAAGTCAAGAGTAAGTTCTTCATTTTCCTTAGTAATCGTATGTCCAAAGGTATTTAATACTCTTCCAGTTTGGTCTATAATGCTGATAACAGTGTTTGCCTCTGTATCTTCTACTGTAAACTTGATAGTAGTAAGCCCGTTCGTTGGATTAGGATAGACTACCCAATCATTTAAGAGCGGTTTAAGCCCATCTTCGATTTCGTTTGCCATTCTTACCCATTGATTAGCACTAATATCTGCGCGGAGGTTATAGCATTGAGTTGCGCTAAATGCGCCATTATAACCATATACTCGTAGCTTATAAGTACCTACAGGAGCATTATTGTAAATGATTACCTCATTTGCAGTACCGGCATTTTGAGAAGTAGCCAGCGTTGTATTAGAAGAATTATACATTCTGAGGTCATAATCAAAAGGTAGGTTAGACAAGGTTACTTTTATATTAGGCTGGTTAGGGCTATTACTGAAATAGAAGTAATCATTATCTGTAGAAGTACCGATTAAGGCATTGATAGTTGTATTTACGGGAATCAGTTTTGCTGCACTTAATGTATTATTGGACTCATATACATCTGTACAACCCGTTGCAGTAGTCGTAAAGTTGATAGGATTAGTATAAGCACTTGTACCAGAAGTTCCACAAACGGCTTGAACCTTAGCGTTATAGGTAGTACCTGCGGTAAGCGAAGCCAAGGTATAAGAGGGAGAAGTAGTATTTATGGTAGTCCAAGTAGAAGCGGTGTTGAGTTTGTATTGAAGATTATAGGAAGTCGCCCCGGTTACTGCTGTCCATGAGATTACGGCAGAAGTATTGGTAATAGAACCGGCGGCAAGGTTGGTAGGGGTATTACATTGTGTACCACTTCCCCAAGGATTAGCACTTAGTTCTACGAGTAGATTATAACAACTTGTAGCGTTAAATGCTCCGCTAACCCCATTAACTCTTACTTTATAAGTACCAACGGTACCCGCATTATAATTTATAATTTCAGTAGTAGTACCCGTATTGAGAGATTGCCCAACCGTAGTATTCGCAGAATTATATAATCTCAAATCATAGTTTGCAGGCAGATTAGAAAGCGTAATTCTGATGTACGGTAGCGGTGCAGTATTGCTGAAGCTAAAATAGTCGTTATCTGTAGAAGTGCCGATGCGTGCATTAATTGTAGTACCTGGCGTAATAGGCTTGGCAGTACTTAGCGAATTGTTTGCCTCATAAGTATCCGTGCAGCCGGTTTGACAACCGGTTGTCGTAAATGAAACTGCCGTAGAAGCGGTGCTACTACCAGATGTTCCACAAACTGCCTGAACCGTTACAGAATAAGCGGTACAAGCAGTTAATCCACTGATAGTATAAGACGTAGAAGCGGTATTATAGGTATTTGCTCCTACCATTACATTATAAGAGGTTGCTCCACTTACTGCTGTCCAAGAAGCTACTGCACCGGTATTTGTGATAGAGCCAATCGCAAGTCCTGTAGGGGTAGCACAATTGGAGGAAACCGGAACACACCCGTTAGAAGTAGCAAGGCTAACCCTTGCACCTCCTGTAGTAAGTACTGCCTGCATACGGGTTTTTTGACCGGCGGTAAACATATACATACATGCGTCATCACTATAATCCATGTAATTCATTGTCATTTCTACGGGCTGACCAGAACAGGTGCTATAATGAGGATAAGTTGGACAGCCGTAATTTGCGGTATTATGGGTAGGTGTATCTGCTACTAAGTCAGAACCACAATTGGTGTCTCCCCAAATATGACGGAGGTTCAGCCAATGTCCTACCTCATGTGTAGCGGTTCTTCCTTTATTGAAAGGAGAAGTAGCGGTTCCTATTGTACCAAGGGCGGTATAAAGAATTACCACTCCGTCAGTGGCAGCCGTTCCGCCGGGGAATTGAGCGTATCCCAAAATCCCCCCCCCCATATTACACACCCAAATATTCAAGTATTTGTTTCTATCCCAAGCATCTAAGCCGCCTTGTGAATAATACTTTACTGCATCATTAGTACTGAATGAGGTAACGGTAGTTTGCCTGCGTTGAATACCGGTAGTGGTATTACCAGCGGGGTCCGGTTGTGCGAGACAGAAATTAATTTCGCAATCTGCCGCCACGCTTTGAAAAGCTGCCGGAATTGAACTTGCATCTGCATTCAGCTTGCGGAAGTCAGCGTTCAAAACGTCCAATTGTGTCTGAATTTGAGCGTTACTTACATTTTGTGTTCCGGTGTTATAAACTACGTGTACTACTACCGGAATCGTAACCACAACCCTTTGCCCGTGAGGGTTGTTTTTAACAAAGTCTTTAGTATGCTCCTCTATCTGCGTCATTCTGTCTGCCAGAGTAGGGTCATTTTGAAGCGCGTTATTTAAGTGTTCCATACTCCCACAAACCCGTTGAGCATGTAAGCCACTAAAAGATAAAACAAGAGCTAACAATACAATCTGAATTTTTTTCATGAGATTAAAAATAAAATAAAAAAATAAACCAACGTGCAAATATACAAATTGCTTACCACATTTCGAAAAATCGGATATTTATTTTATAGATATTGAAAAAAATAAATATCTATTGGGTAACACGTTGCTTTTGAGTAGAAAAAAGAATAGTTAACGCTCCTTTTTTCGTAAATCTATACCTGCGGTTCATTCAAAACCTCTGGTTCTCCGACTAACTCTATAAAAATATCATTCAGTTTAGGTATCGTTTTTTCAAATTTGTTTATAATTAAATCACTTTGGGCAAGTTGTTGAAGAATCGCTTTTCTATCAATCCCCTCAACCGTCTCAAATACAATATGATGCGGGCGTTTTTCTATGATATTTATTCCTTGCCAGGATTCCATTATTTCTGGATTACCCTCAAACTCTATCCGAAAATGATTTTTTTCAAACTGCTTTCTAATTTCCGGAAGCGTGTCGTGAAGAATTACTTTCCCCTTATGAATCAAGGCAAGACTGTCGCAAAGCTCCTCTACTTGTTCTAAGCGATGGGTAGAAAAAATTATCGTTTTCCCTTTTTCTTTTAGCCTCAATATCTCCTCTTCCATGACTTTGGCATTGACGGGGTCAAGTCCAGATACCGGCTCATCTAAAATTAGCAATTCCGGCTCATGCGCAACCGTAGCGATAAACTGTACCTTCTGCTGCATTCCCTTTGATAAATCTGTAGTTAATTTCTCTGCCCAGCCTCCCAAACCCATTCTTTCAAGCCAATCCATTCCCGTTTTTTTGGCTATCTTTTTATCCATTCCTTTCAGGCGGAGAAGGTAGGTGATTTGCTCAATTACCTTAGTTTTTTTATATAGTCCGCGCTCCTCCGGCATATATCCCATTCGCGTAACGTCCTCTCTTTTCCATGGATTTTCATCAAAAAATATATTTCCAGAGTCCGGTAAATAAATACCCGTAATCATCCGAATCAAAGTAGTTTTACCTGCTCCATTGGGTCCGAGCAACCCGAAGATTTTTCCTTTTTCGACAAATAAAGAGGCTTCATCTACTGCTAAGTGTCCTTCAAAACGTTTAGTAACTTTATCTAATGTTAGAAACATATTTTTTAATGGTATCCCGATTTTTTGAGTATTTCGGGGTTAGGTTTATTGTCAATTTTTATGATTATATAAGAGATATAGTAGTGATTATGAATTTATTTTTGTAGCACCTAAGCGTGTACGCCCGCACGCGAATCAAATAGTAAATTTTTATTCATAATCACTAATAGGAATACTCTATTTTTAGGTGGGGTTATTCATTTTTTGGTTTTAAATATACGATTTCCTTTTATTCCCGAAAAAAAGTAATACGGCTAAAAACCTCAAGGGTTTGGACTACGGCTTAGGCATTTCTTCGACCTCCATACCATCAAATAATTCCTTTGTTAAAACAGTATAAGGTCCTATTACAACCTTTGCCCCTATAGAGATTCCTTCCGTAATTTCGATATAGGTATCGTCCTTAATCCCAAGCCTAACGGGAAATTCTTTTACTTTTCCATTATCTAACACTAAAACAACCTCCTTAACAGATTGGGTATTGTCTTCGGGTGGTCTCTTATCTTCTTTTACAGGTTTTTTTTCTTCTGACTTCCCAAAGCCCTTTGTCGGTTCTTCTATTTTCTTCTCTTTGTGAAGCGTTATTGCTTGTAGCGGAATTGCCACTATGTCTTCTGCTTTATCTGTATAGATTTCGACTAAGGCACTCATACCGGGGCGAAAAGGCATACGACGAATACCAGGCTCTCCGGCGATTCCGGCAGCCATTTCCGTATATGAAGAAGGACTTATCCTAACTTTTACCTGAAAACTTGTTACTTGGTCGCTTGTTCCCACGCCGGATTTGGAGGCAGAGTAGGCTATGTCGGTTACTATCCCCGTAAATTTCTTGTCGCGAATCGCATCTACTTCTATAACGGCAGAATCTCCCGTATTAACCTTAGTGATTTCATTTTCGTTGATGTCCACTACGACTTCCATGCTGGATAAGTCTGCTATTTTTAGCATTTCTGTTCCCGCCATTTGAACCGTCCCTACTACTTTTTGGCCTACCTCTACGCTTAACTTAGTAACCGTTCCGTCCATACTTGCATAGATACTTGTACGGTCAAGATTTTGTTTTGCTTGCTTTAAAGAAGCCTCCGAAGACTTTAAACGATAAAAGGCGGATTGAATCGTAAACTTTGTAGCCTCATGCTGGGATTTAGATAGATTATATTTTAGAACTCCATTTTCTAACTCTTGGTCGGAGATAAGTTTTTCTTTATGAAGTTTACGAAGACGATTTACATTGACAGAATCTTGCCCGATATTCACCTCTGTTTGTTGAATAGAAGCCTGTGCTTGTAGGTAATCTGAATTGGCGGTATTTACGGCAGCTTGCGCTTGCTCTAAGGCGGCTTTGTAATTATCCGGACGGACCACTGCAAGAAGCTGCCCTTTTTTGACTATTTGCCCCTCCTTGACATAAAGCTCTACCACTTCTCCCGAAATATCCGGCGCAATAGGTACTTCAATCGTAGGCTGAATTGTGCCGGATTCCGTTACTCGCGCAAAGATAGTACGTTTAGCGGCTATAGCAGTTTCCACCTTGAGCAGATCTTCTTTCTGATTAGAAAAATACCAGAAAAGACCTCCTCCGGTAAGAAGTATGACCATTAAAATCCACATACCCCTTCTGCCCCTCGATTTTTTTAACTTTTGAGTCTGATTCATGTATCGTTTGCCTGCTTTTTGATTCTTTGAGTATTTTAATAAAATGATAAAATATGACTTAGAGTTTGATTTCTTTGCCCTGATAAAACTCCATGATTTTAGTTTTAAAAATAAAATCATATTTCAGCCGAATTAAATCATTTTCTATACGATTAAGATTGTTTTTTGCGAGCGTAAAATCTGTCTGATTTCCTACGCCAAAGTTCAACTGTTTTTCGGTATTTTCAAGCAATGCCCTAAATGAAGCAAGTTGTTTTTGGGAAGCGACGTAATTATTATAAGCTAACTTAACGTCCATTTCTGCGCGTTCAATCGCTTGTCGGAGTGATTGTCGTTGGATTCTGCTACTGATTTGCGCATTTTTTACATTGATTTCTGCCAATTGCTGATTTGCAAGGCTCTGCCCTCTACTATAAATCGGTACACTCAGGTTCAACCCGGCTGCAAGCCCGAAGTTCCGCGTAAGTTGGTAAAAAACCGGAGATTTTTCAAACCCTTGTTGAGGAAAACCTATCTCTGTTGTTTGCCCGTTAAAAAATATCGGCTGGGTAACGATTACTGTTTCTCCATTTGGGCGTTGGGCTATACTAGAATATCGGGTATTGAATTGTGTAAAGAAACTCAAACTAGGCCTGCGCGAGGCTTTACTTAACTCAACGCCAATCATAGCACTTCTGATTCTTAAATCCGCACTTTTTATATTTGGAAAAGTGGCTTCTGATTCCCTATAAATATCATTAATTTTATAGCTTTCCTGTATAATCTCTACTTGGCTTGGGTCGGGGGATACAATATCAAGGATAATATCCGGCTCTAAATTCATCACTTGTTTCAGAGAAAGCATAGCAAGAGATACTTGATTTTCCAAAGTCGTAATGGAAAGCTCTTCTGTGGCAAGCTGTGCTTCTAAGGTGTATTTTCCGCTTTCTGCTGCTGTCCCTGCTTCTACCATTTTCATTAGCCGCTCTATTTGCGTTTGGGTAGAAGTAACCTGAAGTCTTGCATTTTCTAGCATTTCACGACTCATAATTACTTGAAGATAGGCTTGAGCAACATTAAGTGCGATATTTCTTTCCGTATTTTCTACCTCCATTCTTGCAGCACCAAGGTCTGCTTCGCCTTGAAGAATACTATTTTGAACTTGTAATCCCGAATACAAGTTAATTCCTCCACTCACCCCAACCGAACCAGAAGTAAGCCCCTGACTCACTACCTGATTATTCGTAGGGTTTACAGAAAAACCATAGTTATAGCCGTAATTTCCTTGACCATTTGCCGTAGGCAGCTTATTTCGTTTTGATTGTTCGTACTGAACTGCTGCCTGATTTACTCCCAAAGTAGCTTGTTGAATATTCAGGTTCTCTTTGCGCGCATATTCAATACATTGGGATAGGTCCCACTTTTTGAGGGTCTGCCCTGGTAGATTATACATTATAATTATAACATATAAAAGTAGCCCTTTTTTTCTCATAAGCCTTATTTGGTTTTGAGAAAATAAGTAGTTTTTTTCCATAAAAAATTACAGAATATCACTATACCCTATAAAAAAATAAAACACATTGATTACAAGTATTAAAAACAATATTCGATTTTGGTAGCTAATCGTTTTTTGAGCGATATAAGCCAATTCATATATCTACATTTTCTAAGTAGATAGCCTCCGTTACCCATTTAAGAGAACGGAGGTAACCGAGCGAAGCCTCTGTAATCGCAGAATCCATTTCTATAACCAATTTGGCAATATCATTTTTCCCACTCCTATTCACCGTCATTGTGGCAATATTGCAGTCATCATTGGCAAGAATATTTGTAATATATGCAATGCTCCCCTTAACATCATGTGCCGTTACGATTAGGGTTTTAGATTGGGCTGAAAAATTACAAGAAAAGCCATCAATTTCGACAATAGAAATAAGTCCTCCGCCTCTTGAAACACCCAATATTTCCGTTTTTTTGTCTTCGTTTTGCATTTGAATACGGATAGAGTTAGGGTGAAGCGCAGAAGCATTCATAACGGCTTTCATCGAAAAATAAAGCCCCACATCTTTGGCGGAATCAAAAGCGCGCTTGATTCTTTCATCATCTGTTTTCATGCCCAACAACCCCGCAATAATCGCACGGTCGCTTCCATGCCCTTCATAGGTGCGGGCAAAGGAATTATAAAATGTAATTTGTACAGAATCAGGCTGTTGCCCAAAAATCATACGGGCTACATTGCCTATCCTAACCACCCCACCTGTATGTGAGCTAGAAGGACCTATCATTATCGGACCTATCATATCAAAAATACTGCTTAAATTTGGCATATTGAGGAAAAGTATGTGGATTTTATCCGAGTATATAAAATATTCAAAAAATATGTGGTATAATCGTGCCTAAATTTGGTATCTCTCTTGAACAGAGAAGTTTGGGACGGTAAAATTAAAAAAAAATACGAATGTTTTTTTTAATTCTTAATAATTTTCGCCAGAATCAGACGTTATATATGGACAAACTGCCTTTTTTTGAAAAACTTGCTTTCAAGCAATAAAAGTAAAAATAAATATCAGTCCAAAACGTTTTAAGGATAGGAAATAATTTTTTTATTCCTAAAAAAATAAAAAAGTTTTCTTGAATATTGGTTTGGTAATTTAAAAATTCGTAGAATTGCGCTGTTTTTGTGCGAATCGTTACCGCTTAAACAAAAAAAATGACCATTTAGTCCATTTTTTTCTAAATATTGGCAGTATCTTTGTATCGTTGTATTCAAATTCATTGATTTTGTTTTAACCGCCTTAATATGGCTCATTATATAAAAAATGTTTGTATGGAAAAAAAATTTGCCCGTGCGTTTTTTTTATTCGGAACAATATTTGCACTGTGGAATGGGGTAAATGCTCAAGATCCTCAATATTCGCAGTTTTATGCGAATAAACTGCTATTGAATCCTGCGTTTACCGGTTCTGGGTCTGGTTATCGGGTTGCTTTAAACTATCGTGGACAGTGGGTAAATATACCCGGCTATTATAAACAAACCGCTGTAGCTTTTGATATGCCCATGTATATCGGAAGTACCACTCAGGGAATCGGTTTGTATTTAGAAAATGATGTGGCAGGAGAAGGGAATCTTGGACGATTGAACGCAAGACTTAATTATGCCTATGAAATCCAACTTGCTGATGAAAGAGATGGAGGACACACACTCCGAATTGGGCTTAACGGCGGTATTCAACAAGCAAGTATTCAGATGTTTAAGTTGAGATTCCCCGACCAAATTGACCCGCAAGATGGGTTTGTTTATAACACATTAGACCCGATTTATCTCAAAGGCTCTACGCTTTCAGCAATTAGGGCAGATGCAGGAGCCGGATTATTGTATTACAACAACTATGCATTCCTAAGTGCAAGTGTAGATCATCTTCCGGAACCCATTCAGCAGTTTTCAGACCCACCCAGAGCAAGTGGAATTAATTACAAACTTCCTCGGAAATATACAGTATCTGGTGGGATACAGATTCCACTCGGAGATTTTCGTAACCCAGACGCATTATCTATCACACCGGCTTTCCTTGTGAAAATGCAGCGTCAGTTCTTCCAAGTAGATGTAGGAACGTATGTAAATCTTGACCCCATGGTATTCGGATTCTGGTATCGCCATCAAGATGCGGTAGTGGGATTGGTAGGCTTCCGTAAGGATTGGTTTAGCATTGGTTACTCTTATGATTATACCGTATCCTCCCTTACCAATGGAGTATCAGGAGGTTCGCACGAGGTTTCTATGGTATTAGAATTTGCGAAAGACCCCAAAAAACGTTTCAAACATAGAAGCCTGCCTTGTCCTAAGTTCTAACTTTTTCTGCCAATTAATTATTAATTATTATATAATTTCGCCTTTAAATTTATACCAAAGATTGTCAGGATTTGTAAGAGGATACCAAGATTAACGTGATTTAAAATATACTCCGGCAACTATGGGCGATTCTTCAAATCATTTTCTCACAAGCCGATTTGTAATTAGTATAGATTATTGATTATCTTTGCGCAAAAATTACAATAAGGCTCATTTTTAAAGTTTTGTACAATAAAAACAGTTAAATAATCGTTGTAAGAAAAACAACATTTCCACCGATGAAAAGTAGAAGTATATTTTTAGTATTATGTTCTCTAAGTCTGATGATAGTCATTTCAGGGTGTTCAAATCGTCAAACTAAGATTAACCGCGTAGGAAAAGCAGATTCCAAAACGGGAGTGGCATATGGTAGTAAAAAGGAAACAGACAAATTCGCCCCCCCAAAATATAAGGAGGCTAAACCAGCACCAGGTCTCGTCTTCATTCAGGGCGGTACGTTTATTATGGGTGGTGGTGAAAAGGACATCCTTCACTCTATGGATAACCGTGAGCGCCAGGTTTCTGTTCAGTCATTTTATATTGACGAAACCGAGGTTTCTAATGTAAACTGGAAGTCATTCCTTTATGATGTAATGAATAATGAAGGAGAGTATAAGTTCAAGGAACTATACCCCGATACCTTGGTATGGTTGAGAGACCTAGCCTATAATGACCCCATTTCTGAAACGTATTATAGCCATGCAGCATTTAATATGTATCCGGTAGTAGGGGTCAACTGGCATCAAGCACAAGAGTACTGTAAGTGGAGAACAAAAAAGGTAAATGAGGCATTGACAGAAAAAGATGAAGATGCGGTATTATATCCCTCTTATCGCCTCCCCACCGAAGCGGAATGGGAATATGCTGCACGCGGTTTGCAAGAAAGCGAAATTTATTCATGGGAAGGAAAATCCCTACGTGGAAAAAAAGGGCAATTCAGAGCTAACTTTAAACGTGGTAGAGGGGATTATGCTGGCTGGGCTGGCGGTGATGGTAAGCATTTCTCTGATGGATACTTTATCCCTGCCCCGGTTGAAGAATTTTGGCCTAATGATTTCGGTCTTTACAATATGTCTGGTAACGTAGCCGAGTGGACAAACGACACTTATCGTGTACTCTCTCTGGAAGACAACGAAGACCTTAATCCTTATAGAAGAAAAGGAAAAACAACTATCCGCCCTGACGAATGGTTGAACGACGATGCCTATAACCCCGGTACTTCTTTGTTGTATCACCCCTCTGCAAGAGACTCCGTAGGAACCGGCTCTCCTTATGATAATGCAAAAGTATATCGTGGAGGTTCATGGGCTGACATCGCTTACTACCTTACCCCCGGTTCACGCCGCTTCTTTAACGCAGACTCTTCAAGTTGTACAATTGGTTTCAGATGTGCAATGATTAAAGTAGGAAGTCCTAAATAATTAATCTATATTTTTTCTAAAAAACTGTCCGGAATTATACTCGGACAGTTTTTTGCTTTATAATGGCTTGTTTATCCCTTCCCTTGTAAATCCTTTTAAATGACTAAGTATGAGTGAGTAAAAAATCAAGAAAGTATCTATATATTAAAGCACTGATTATTAATTACTTAGTATTATTATTCGTTTTTTACTATTCGCTGCTTAAAGTTCAAAACTAATCACCCACAACGGATAAGATAGACAAGGAAAATATAGAAAAATGAAAAACCCACGAATTTATTTAAGATACCTACTAATCCAAATCTTTGTTTTTTCGTTATAAGGAAATGTATTTTTTAGTGGCTAAATTATGAAACAATTCATTCATTTTCGGGGATTATTGTGGTTGGCAATGATTTTTATTTTTCAAGGAGCTAATGCCCAAGAAGAAGAAGAAAACAACTTTGTACCCGGACAAAAGTCCTTAGAATTTGGGATTAATCTGGGAGGGGGGGCTTCGCTTCCGGTTGGTGTCAAAAATACAGGAACCGGATTAGCGATGTCTTCCGATTATAAATTGTTATATCTTGGAACGACCGTGGACCAACGCGGACAAGGGAAAACTACCTTACTTTTTCCGAGGACTATAGGCGTTCATTTGGGGTATCGCCAAAAGGGTAATGACCCGCTAAATGGTTGGGCTATCCGTGCAGGTGCAAACCTTACTCAACAAGTTTTTTATTTTAATTACCCCTCGCCTGTTGCTGTACCGGGAATTTCTAACTCTTCGGGCTGGGTACAAGATATAAAGTATGCAAACGTTTCGGTTTCATTTCAGAAGGAATTTAACGGATATTATGCGGCTGCAAAAGTGGGATATGGGTTTGGATTTAGACAAGATGATGAAAAATTGCCGGTCGGTGGTTCTATTACCTACAATTACGTGGACAATGGGTATGGAGCAATGGTAAATCAGTTTCCACTGCAAAAGGGATTGGGTAGCTTGACAATTACGCCAAGTTTTGGTTTTACTGGAGTCTATAAAAATACGATTCCCTATGAGCTGGGTTTAGGAGTTCAGATTCCCGCTGGAGGGGTCTTCTCTCAGCGTTTTGATTTGATTCAAAATGGACAGCAAGTGGGAGAGAACACGGTTACTTATAATTTAAATATGCTATATGTAGATTTAAACGTACCAATTACGGTATATAAGTTCGAGAAAGAAGAACCTAAGTCCAAACCAGAACCTAAACAAAAAGAACCTAAGCCTGAAAAACCGCCTAAACCCGAAAAAGAGGTGGTAGTAGAGGCTTCTCCTCGAAAAGAAGTAAAACGATTTAAGGAACAAGAGGCATTCACGGTAAAAAAAAGCCTAATAACGGTTCGCTATTGGGATAATCATACTCCCGATGGCGATATTATTTCTCTTTACCTAAATGGAGAAAGAATGGTAAAAGGACAAAAGGTAGAATCGAAGTATAAAGAAATAACCTTGAAGCTGAAGACTGGGGACAATTATCTCATTATGCGGGCAATGAATGAAGGACGAATCCCCCCTAATACGGCTGCAATCTCCGTGAATGACGGGACACGGACACAAACAGCAATTCTCCGGGCGAAAAAACGTAAAAATGTTGCGATAAAAATCGTGTATGAGCCGGAATAGCATAGTCGATTTTAGGGCATTGTTATAACAGTGAACATCTTATTTAGGATAATTGATTTTAGCATTATATATTAGAGGACGCTAAAAACAGATTATAGGCTTAATTTGTAGCTATTTACAAATTATTGGTACCGCTATTAAAAACGGATAACCAGCCTTTAACACGATTCAGGCTTACTGTCAATTTACGCCTTGTTAGTGGGCGGGGATAGTTCCCCCTACTTCCAAACTTAAAAAGACGCTTAAAACTTAATCCGTCTAATATTTGATACGCTACTTGGGCATCGCCAAGTCTATAATCGCGTTGAAGTATCGTCTTTTTAATATCGAAAGGTTTTGCGGTTATATTGTTCTTTTTGATAGTACTAAACATATTTCTTTTTAATAATCCTAATCAATATGTCAAAATCAATCGCTAAATTTCTCCTCTCTAACGAATTGTTAATGGGTGATAAATTTTCAAGGGTTTCGTACTCATCAAATCAGCTATTTTTGCTTAATAGTTGCTATTATTTGAGTGTAAAATATATATAATCAATTTATTATCAAAGTATTAAAACATATAAACCTGCTTAATATTTATATACTTTGTCATTTCAGCCAACACAAGAAAGATACCGCCATCTTCCCTAGTGGGCTGGGAGTTATATTTCGCTTACGCTCAACATAACGGAGCCTCCTTGAGTTCCCGTATGGTTCTGATAGTTTTTAAAGTAGTTGCTTGGTACAAGCAAATATTTTTGAAATTATTCTCTTTTTCTCATTATTTTTGTCGCTGAATGGCTATTGCAGGGTTAATGGGATTAGACATTGCCCTTTGTAGCCAATAGGGAGATATTACACCAAAGAAATGAAAAAAAAGAAACGTACATCTATAATTTTATATAAAATAATATGGGCAATGTTCCCTTTTTTTATGCTGTCTGGGTGTGTTACGCGAGAGAATTATGATGATGTAAAATATAAGAACGGCGTTTTGAAGGAGCAGGTTGAGCGTGCTAGTGGACTTAATCGGCAGTTACAAGAGTATGTTGACCGCCATATTCAGGAGTTTCATGCTGGGGAGCAAATCATACTTCCAGATTTTGCTACCCAAGCGATACCGGCTTTTGTAAAAGACAGCGAAATCCGTGAGCTTAGAATAGAAATTAACCGCCTAAAAAGAGAAGGCGAGTTTAAGGATAAATTAATCAGGGAGCTTAGAAATCATTCCTCTCTCAAAGATACAAGTATTAATGTGCAGGTAGAAGCTCCGCAATAAGGAAAAAGGAAAAGTTTATTGGAAATTCAATTCAATTCAATAACTTTGGGGCGAAAGTATGGGTGTACATGTTTTTTTATTTAAGCATTAGAGAATTTATGAGATCTGGTTTACTTACAATATTACTTTTAATTTGCATAGGAGAGGGGAAAATATTAGCCGGGAATGACCCCACATTACTTGGCGCAAGGGGAGTCGCCTTGGGTCGGGCTTATACTGCAATAAGAGGAGATTTATGGGCGATGTCTTATAACCCTGCGGGTATTTCTATGTTATCTTCCGCCCAAGTGGGAATTTATACTGAACGGCGTTTTGGCTTAAAAGAGTTGATGTACGGAGGGGCAGCATTTGCTATGCCCTTGAAAGGTAGGCATTATATTGGGGCGGAGGTTGGCTCTTTTGGGTTTAGTAATTATAGAGAAAGCAAAATAGGGGTAAATTATGCCACTTACTTTATGGATATATTAAGTATTGGCACAAAAATCAATGTTGCAAATATCAACATTCCCGACCTTGGTAGTAGCATGAGTGTATGGGCGGATATTGGATTGAATGTAAAAGTAACCAAAAATATTAATATTGGTGCAAGCGCGTATAATGTAACCCAAGCAAAACTCCGAACGCAAAACGGCAATCAAAATATCCCTACTGTGCTTACTACCGGAATCTCCTATACCCCTTCTGATAAAGTAACGATTGTTGCTGATGTTCAGAAAGACATGACCCGTCCGGTTTCTTTTAGAGGAGGAGTAGAATACAATTTCTACAAAGGTTGGCACGCAAGGGTAGGGGCCGGAACGCAGCCTACCTTGCTCACTTTTGGTGTGGGGTGGCAGTATAAGGAAATGTTTAATATTGATTTTTCTTCTTCTATTCATCAGACACTTGGCTACACCCCCTATCTTTCTATGACTTACCGCTTTGGAAAGAAGATAGCTTCGACTCCGGAAGAAACAGAATAAGCATACATTCACCTCAGAAATTCATTATGAAAATAGGCAAAATATTTTTTATCTTTCTCATACTCTGCGTGAACCTT
>CAUJFT010000367.1 GCA_963169475.1 Bacteroidota bacterium
CAGTTATGAGTGATTAATTTTTAGTATTAGTTTTTAACTCTGTTAAGTAGTGAGGCAAATTTATTTTAAATTATTTTTATTAAATCATTGATAATCAGTATGTTTTTACTTTAATGCAAACTATTTTATGTTTTAAATAAGCTCTTTTACATGAAATAATACAAACTAATTGACGAATAAGATAAACCAAATATGGTCAAGTACTTATGATTATTTAACTTATATAAAGTAAATAAATCCGACAAGTGTTAGCAACTTACCGGATTTACATAGTTTCTATTTTACGTTTTTTTATTGCATTTTGGACAAAACGGATTAGCGTCAAGTCTTTTGCCTTACATTCTGCTAATAATTTCTTCTCCAAACTCTGAACATTTAAGTTTGGTTGCTCCTTCCATTAGACGCTCAAAGTCATAAGTAACCCTTTTGGCTTGAATAGCGGTTTCTACGCCCTTGATGATAATGGCTGCGGCTTCTTGCCACCCCATATACTCCAACATCATCACCCCGGAAAGAATAACAGAGCTAGGATTAACCATATCAAGATTAGCGTATTTGGGAGCGGTTCCATGAGTAGCTTCAAAGAGTGCGTGTCCCGATATATAGTTAATATTAGCACCCGGCGCAATGCCAATTCCTCCTACTTGGGCTGCAAGTGCGTCAGAAAGATAGTCTCCGTTCAAATTAAGCGTAGCAATCACATCAAAATCAGAAGGACGGGTAAGCACTTGTTGCAAGGCGATGTCAGCGATAGCATCTTTGATGAGAATCTTTCCGGAGGCAAGAGCCGCTTTTTGTTCTTCATTAGCCGCCGCCTCTCCTTGGGCTTTTTTGGTGCGTTCCCATTGCGCCCATGTATAGGTTTTGTCTCCAAACATTGTCTCTGCTACTTCATACCCCCAATCCCTAAACGCACCCTCTGTATATTTCATAATATTTCCCTTATGAACAAGCGTTACGCTTTTACGATTGTGCTTAACGGCATAAGAAATAGCAGAATGTATTAGGCGAATACTTCCACTCTTGCTAACCGGTTTCAAACCAACTCCTACCTTTACCTCATTATCTGCATCGTGCAAACCTACTTGCTCCCAGAATTTTTTTGCTTTATCTTCTGTCCCAAAACGAATTTTTTCAAAATCTTTAGGGAAATTTTCTGCGAGAAAATCAAGAACCTTGCGAGCATTATCTGTTCCGGCGGCATATTCAATTCCGGCATAAATATCCTCTGTATTTTCTCTAAAAATTACCATATCTACGAGTTCCGGCTGCTTTACAGGAGAGGGAACCCCCATAAAGTAACGTACAGGACGAAGACAAACATATAAATCGAGCATTTGTCGAAGAGCTACATTTAGGGAGCGAATCCCGCCGCCAACAGGGGTAGTAAGGGGACCCTTAATCGCAACAAGATATTCGGCTATGGCTTGAACTGTTTCGTCAGGCAGCCAATTTCCTGTTTCATTAAATGCTTTTTCTCCAGCAAGCACTTCTTTCCATACTATTTTCCGGCTGCCACCATAAGCCTTGGCTACAGCGGCATCAAATACTTTAACAGAAGCTGCCCAAATATCTGGACCCGTTCCGTCTCCAATAATAAAAGGAATTATAGGATTATCAGGCACATTTAGCTTCCCATTTTCAATTGAAATTTTACTTCCTGCCATAATTTTGTAGTATAGTTAATGATTATGGTGCAAAATTAAGATTATTTCTGACATAGTCCGAAATAAATAAAATACAAGCAAATGCTTCAATCTGTCATGCTGAACCAAAGCGAAACATCACACACAAATATAAATACCTGACGAAAAACAAACCCGGTAGTAGAGGCACGCAGAGGCATGTCTATACTACCGGCAAGGGCGAGTTACAATTTGCCCGCTCTCCCCCAAGCGACAAAATGGTTATAGCGAAACATTGCGCTCTGTGTATCTGGTAATATCCAATTTTTTCATTATACAAAAAAAATGTATCTTCGCATTCGGAATTAATACCTCCGAATGAGCAGTATTTATTGTAAGTCTGTTTATTAAAATATCTTGATAATTGGAGCTAATTTTTTGACTTAGGTAATATCTCTTTAAGCGTAATAAAGACATGAGGAAAATGAGTAAAAGTGTTGAGCAATATTTAGCCGAGGGTTGCGGGCGTTGTTCATTAGGAGGAACCCCAGAGTGTAAAGTAAATAAATGGCATTGGGTTCTTTTACAGCTTAGGGATTTACTCAATGAGTGTGGGCTACAAGAAGAGATGAAGTGGGGCGTACCATGCTATACTTTTAAGGGAAAAAATATTGTTTTGCTTGGAGCATTCAAGGACTATTGTGTATTAAGTTTTTTTAAAGGGGCTTTGCTTGCAGATACAGAAGGGATTCTCTCTCCTCCGGGAGAAAATACTCAAGCGGCAAGGGTAATACGATTTACGGATAGTGGAGAAATTATTAAACAAACTGCCGTGCTAAGGGCATATATTTTTGAAGCGATTGAAGTAGAAAAAACCGGAATAAAGGTAGTGTTTAAGGATATAGACGAGTATGAACTCCCCGAAGAATTACAAAAAAAATTTAAAGAATCTCTCGTTTTCAAAGAGGCATTTGAAGCACTGACACCAGGTAGAAAAAGAGGGTATTTATTTCACTTTTCTTCTGCTAAACAATCCAAAACAAGGCTATCTAGAATAGAAAAATGTATTCCTATGATTTTGTTGGGGAAAGGGTTTGGAGAGTATTCAGATTGAAAGAATATGGTTTGTGCCTTGAGCGCTTCCGTCAGGGTTGAAAGTTTGGAGAGTATTCAGATTGAAAGAATATCACCAGATAGTTTATAAAACAATCTGGAGAAATAAGTTCTCAATGAAACCTATTTCTCCAGAAGAAGATCTACAAAATTCACAACCACTCCGCACAAAAGCGAAGGAATTTGCGCTTCATTTCCACAAACAAGTCGCGAAAAGTATCTACCTCTTCTCTCAAAGAAGAGTGGTCATGGAAATGAACATGGTCAATAGCAGTAGGATGCTCTTGCGCATAGCGTGCTAAAATAGACTCATGCGCCTTGATGTCGTGGCTTAACTTCTGCAAAACTTCTTTTTGTAGGATAAATTGATTCTGGAAACTTTCTACTTTGGACATGATTTCCATATCGCTATTTTGAGAAGCTACATCTTCCAACCTTCTCTGAAAAATCTCTAATTCTTCCTCAAAAAAAGTAAACTCTTTCATCCACACCCCATGCTCAAAGTGTAGGTCTCTTAAATAAACAGATTTTGGTAACATATTTTTTATAATTTTTTATAATACAACCCAATTAACACTACAAAGTAAGTACATAGGGTCAAACTAAAATATGATATTTATCAGGTCTGTGAAAAAAAATCAATGGTAAATGAGCGGAAATAAAAATCTATAGAAATACTATTAAAATAATATAGGAGACATTTCTTGATGTACGTTTTTACCAGCCGCTGACTTCTTGCTGAAAGCTTCTTAGGAGTTCGGATACGGCTCTTGCATCTCGTTCCTCT
Source organism: Bacteroidota bacterium (assembly GCA_963169475.1). GTDB lineage: Bacteria > Bacteroidota > Bacteroidia > J057 > J057 > JAAFHL01. The sequence goes on from CAUJFT010000367.1 coordinate 3,526, forward strand.
TCAAAGAGTAACCGCATGCTTGCATCTTGAAAGGTCTTACCCACCCCAATATTTACCTCCATACAAGGACTATCTCCGTTACAAGAAATTAGGACCTCGTACAAATGCCCTGTTAATTCTGCACGGGTACCTTTCTTAACCTGAAAATTCACCTCTTTGATATTAAACTCCTTATAGTATAAATTTGGAATATCAACCCTCAAAATATAAGGCTCACTGGGAAAGGTTGTCTGGGCTTGATACACCTCCTTTTGAACAAGAATTGCGTTGAGGTCTTTATTCCACTCTGATAAATCTTGTGATAAACCCGTAAATACAGAAAAGGCAAAGGCTGCGAAAAGTAAAAAAGTTCTCATAAAATAATAGTTTGGTAGCCACTAACTTACAAAAATATATTTTTTTTACTTTTCATACAAAATATATAGAAAAACTTTCTGCAATCGTGTAAATCTCTACATAATTATCGTTTATGTGACACAATCTCAATAATTGTAAAGCATATACTCTATCCGACATTTTTCTATGATAATCCATAAAGTTTCTCTCCTCATATTAGCAAAATATCACCCCTAAACTCTCCCTCCTTGACGAAAACCCCGAAGAGGGTAAAAGATTATACCTGAAGCGAAACACATCGCGCTTGCGCATGACCGTCCAGTTGGTGGGTATATTTTTCCATATTCCTACCTTATTTCCCAAACCAAGCTACACATATATTCCTCCATACATGTTCAAAAAATGTCGGGCAAAGTAAAAAGTACATTATTCAAGTATCGGCAACCTTAATCATAGCTCTACATGAATAACATCATAACATTTAGCCCTATAACACAGAGGGCTGCTCTTCCGGGCAGCCCTCTGTGTTTTTTATAAAACAAAGTAATATATCTCACTCAAAAGAGAGAATCTTTATTCATTCCCTGCTGATTGGAAGTCGTAAGTAAGAGAAAAGCGGAGCGTATTTTGGAGGGGGTGATTTTGGGCTAAAGGAGCGAGGTAAGCAAAGTTCACACCGAATACATTATACTTGATACCGGCACCAAGTGTAATAAAAGTACGATTTCCTTTGTCCTTTGCTTCATAGAAAAACCCTGCACGCGCTGCAAATATTTTTCTGTACCAGTACTCTAATCCGCTTGCAAGATTGATTTCTCTCATTTCTTCTGCAAATCCTCCAGAAGCATCTCCGAAACTTCCGAAAATCCCTTGTAGTAATGTTTTGTCAGAGTTTCCTCCTGCGGAAGGGACAAGGAGTTTATTTATATCCTGTGTCCAAACCAAACTGTTGTATTCGTCTAATTGTGCAGAAAGCGCGTACCCTAACTTCATATTCGTGGGAATAAAATTTTTGATTCCACTTTGGGGAGAATAGGTAACCTTCGCTCCAATATTGGAAATATTTAATCCGGCTTTAAGGTTAAGGGGCATTCTTCCTCCTGCACGTGCAACATTAAAGTCTTGATTATACATAAAAGACAAGTCGCCGGCTATACTATTTGCGGGGCGAAGGTCAATCGCTACCCCTCCGGTAGGGTTGAGATTTGAATGAATATAGCGTAGGGCAACAGAAGCAGAAAACACCTCCGTAACTTTCCGCGCATATCCGATATCGTAGGCAAACTCATTAGGTTTACCGTATCCGGCAGGGTCTCCGTTAATGTCTGTAAAGTTAATCGTACCTAATGAAAAATAACGGAGAGAAGTCCCTATTGCTCCTCCTTTTTCACCAAGATTATAGTATCCTCCGATATAGGCGAGGTTTACATCGGGAATCCGTAAAGCCCGTAACCAAGGAGAATAAGACAAACTTAACCCTCCCCTACCTTGATAAAACGCCATTGCAGAGGGGTTCCAGTGCATTGCATTGGCATCATTTACGGCAGCAACGCCAGCTTCCCCTAATCCACCCGTTCGCGAATCGGGAGCAATTAACAGAAATGGAACGGCTGTAGTTATTGTTTTTGTGGTTACGACCTGACCCGTTGAGGGAGGAGGATTGACCTGACCAAAGGTCAGATTAGCAAAGAAAAGCAAGAGCAACGCTCCCGGCAACGATGCCAGAGAGAAATAACGAGTCGTATTCATTGGCTACTTAACGTTTTGTTTAATTTTGAAAAATATTTTGGCTTAAAAAGTAGCACTTAAATCATAGGCTAACTGATATTAGGCAATTTAAAAGATTTCATCGCAAAAATAGGTCTTTTTCCATAACCTACAAATATAAACGGATATAATTTTTGAAGTGTTGCCTTTGTAAACTTATTTTGATTTTTAATTTTATAGAAAGAAACAATTTTTGCACACATTAAATGATTTATTATCAGTATATTAAAAATAAGACTACAAAAAACAAGGTTTTTAGGTACCGAAAAGAGTAGATTTTTTTGGATAATTATTTTTTATAAATTTTTAAATGGCGGAGTCTATTGTTCTACCCATAGACCGTGTTATAGACAAAATTCACCGATTTGGGATACAAGTCCAATCCAAACCGGTGAATAATAGTAAATATAGAACGGCTACATGTGTGCCTACTTTCAGAATCCAATTTTACCTTGGGTACCTCCTTCCAAGAGGCTATCGTTTGAGTTATCAAACTCCTTAACATCTTCCATAGACATTTGGGAGAGTAACTGTATAGAACGCTGCTCTGTGGGAATATGAGCGAGACGCAGGTGTTGATTTCTTACTGCTTTTTCTATCACTTTTCTTACGGCACGTCCGTTTCCAAAGAACTTGTTTCGGCTATTATAGAGGTCTCCAAAATACTTCTGCAGCCAAGCAGCAGCATCAGTATCAAGAGTAAGTCCTTCTTCTTTAAGCATTTGCACTCCAATTTCCATCAGTTCATTAGCACTATAATCCGCAAAATTAAATTTTCTATCGAAGCGAGATTTCAAGCCGGGGTTTGTTTCAAGAAATTCGTTCATTCTATCCGGATAGCCGGCAACAATCACGATAAGCTCTCCCCTCATATCTTCCATTCTTTTAAGTAGCGTTTCTATAGCCTCATTCCCGTATTGGTCATTTGCCAAGGCGTATGCTTCATCGATAAACAAGACACTCCCTCTTGCTTTTTCGATGAGTTCACTCGTTTTTATAGCAGTTTGCCCCAAGAATGAGCCAACTAAAGCGGCTCTATCGCACTCTATGAGCTCCCCTCTTTCTAGAATGCCTAATGCTTTGAAGATTTTCCCGATAATTCGTGCTACGGTTGTTTTTCCGGTTCCGGGGTTTCCCATAAATACGGAATGAAGAGAGAATTTATTAAGGACTTCTTTACCGGTTTCTTGATAGAACCGAACAAGTTTGACCAATTCATTGACTTCGAGCTTCACCCCGGTAAGCCCCGTCATCTCCTTTAATTCTTCCAATGCTTCTTGAAGCAAGCCTACATCTTCTGGAATATGGGGTTTAATGCCTTCGGTTGCTTTAAAGACATCTTTAATATCTTCCAAAATAATAGTAGATAAATCCTCTTGGGAGATTTCGGAGAGATTAGGGCTTTTCATCAGCCTTAATCCCATATCCATTTTGGCTTCATCAATAATAGAATAGACAAAGCGGGCATTCCCAAAGGAGCGGTCTCTTCCACGGTATGCGTCCACCAATTTTTGGTAAAGGTATGTATCTACTCCTTCTCCAAACTTTACTGAACGCTTTTCGGTGGCAAGTTGAGCGATGGCAAAAAGCTCTTGGGGGGTATAGTCAGGGAACTCATAATAAAGGTTAAAACGGGATTTTAAGCCCGGATTGGACTCTAAAAAAGTTTTCATCTCGCGTGGATAACCCGCAACGATAATAGCAAGGTCTCCTTTTCCGTCTGACATCTCCTTGATGAGAATCTCGATTACCTCTTTCCCATAATCTTTGGAATCCTCCCCTGCGCGGGCAAGTGAATAGGCTTCGTCTATGAAGAGAATCCCTCCTCTTGCTTTTTTGATTGCCTCCTTCACTTTGGGAGCGGTTTGCCCGATATATTCTCCTACGATGTCGGCTCTATCTACTTCGTGAACATGTCCTTTACTAAGTAATCCCAATCGTTTATAGATTTGACCAAGCATACGGGCAAGGGTTGTTTTTCCGGTGCCGGGGTTTCCGGTAAATACTGCATGAATGCTAATCGTCTGGGCATCGGCAAATCCTTTCTCCTTTCTTAATTTAAGAAATTGTAAGTATTGAGTGTATTCTCTTACCCTGCTTTTTATACTTTCAAGACCGATTAGCTCATCTAAGGATTTGAGTGCTTCCTCCAACGATTCCGGCTCTTTCTCCTCTGTAGGAATGACTTGACCGTTAGCAGATAAAATAGGAGAGATACCCGGTTGCAAAAGTTGAACCGCCCCTTCTATGTTTTCTTCTCCG
>CAUJFT010000368.1 GCA_963169475.1 Bacteroidota bacterium
CTACCTTAAAAAATGGAGAAAATCGCCGGATAATTGTACCCAATAGTGTGATGAACTCTGCCACCATTATAAATAGTAGTATTGTTGATTCAAAAACTTGCCGCTATCTCAATATTCCAGTCAGCTACAATACAGATTTAGAAAAGGCTATAGAAATTATTCGAAATATTTCGGAAAATCACCCCAAAGTATATGATGTCCGAAAGCCGGAAGATACCGAAGCCGGAGATCCCAAAGTGCCTGTGATGATTATAGATTTCCTTCCTACAGGAATAATTATCAGGGCTGAAATTTGGGGAATCTCTGCCGCGGACTCCTTTACGGCAACCTGCGATATCCGGCTCGGCGTAAAAAAGGCGTTCGACAAAGCAGGAATTACAATGATAATGTACGAAAGAAGTCTAATTATTCATTCAGATGATAAGAAAAATCAAGAAAAGCTTCAATAAAAAATTCAAGACCTTTTCTGAACTCGGATATCAGACAAAGGTGGGAGAGGCACCCGGCACTTTGCGTTATATTGGTGAAAAAAGTACCGGTTTCCAACGTGTTGATATTATTCAATATAATGAAAACCAGTGCTATGAGTCCGGAGCAATTAAGGACTCGTGGATACCTCATATTCAAAAAATTTCCCAACCTTGCACTACATGGATTAATATTGATGGACTTACCCCAATTGAATTAATTGAAAAAGTGGGGAAACACTATCAACTACATGCCTTAATGCTTGAAGATATACTCAACACTCATCACCGCCCCAAGTTTGATTCATTTGAAAAAGCGGCATTGCTGATTTCCAAAATGTTGAGGTATGATGATGAAAATACTTGCATTATTTCAGAACAAATATCTTGTGTTATCACGGATTCTACGCTTATCACTTTCCAAGAGATAGAAGGAGATGTATTTGAGCCGGTACACCAAAGACTACGGCAATCTGTGGGTAAAATTCGCCAAAAAAAGGCTAACTATCTTTTATTTTGCCTTTTGGACGCTATTGTAGATAATTATTTTCTTATTCTTGATAAAATTGGGGAAGAAATAGAAGCACTTGAACTTCAAGTTATTAATGACCCACAAGAAAAAACCCTACAACGAATTTATCATTTTAAGCGCGAAATCACCATTGTCAAAAAAGCCGTTATTCCTTTGAGAGAGAATATAAGTGCGATTTTAAGAGGAAGTGGTAATTTAATCGATAGTACGACAGAGCTATATTTTAAGGATTTATATGATAATATAATACATGTTGCAGAAGTACTTGAAATGCAACGTGATATGGCTAATAATTTGCAGGAGCTTTACTTCTCTCACCTTAGCAATAAGATGAATAATGTAATGAAAACTCTTACAATTATTTCCACTATATTTATTCCGCTTACCTTTGTAGTAGGGGTGTATGGAATGAACTTCGATATTATGCCCGAACTACATTGGAAAAATGGCTACTACTTAGTTTGGGCATTGATGGGGGTATTATCTATGGTAATGTTAATAGTATTTAGGTTTTCGCGGTGGCTCTGATAGAATATTGCTATCCCACATCGCATAATCGAAACGCTATCCTCGTCTCAAAAAAACAAATTTATTTTTATCAAAGCTCCACAAAAAGCCATATCTTGCAGCCTCATTCTGTAATAAACTCGTTTTTACGATGACGCTAAACAATAAAAAAATCATCAATGCTTGGTGTATGTATGATTGGGCGAACTCTGCATACTCCCTTGTGATAACTTCCACTATCTTCCCCATTTACTATCTTGTCGCTACCCGCACACAATTTGGAGGAGATGATATTTACTTTTTCGGAATACCCATCATTAACTCTGTCTTATTTTCTTACTCCATTTCGGCAGCCTATCTCTTAGTTGCTTTATTTTCTCCGGTTCTTTCCGGCATTGCGGATTATGGAGGAAAAAAAAGAAGATTTATGCAATTATTCGTAGGTATAGGTTCTATTTCCTGTCTTTCTCTCTTTGCGTTTAATGGCAAAAATGTAGAGTTTGGGATGATTGCATTTGCCCTCGCCACATTGGGCTACTCAGGTAGTATTGTTTTTTACAATGCTTTTCTGCCAGAAATTGTCACGGAAGATAGGTATGATACAACAAGTGCCAGAGGTTTTGCCTTTGGATATGTAGGTAGCGTACTTTTGCTAATTCTAAACCTGATTGTAATTCAATATCATCATTTTTTGGGTGTCTCTACCGACTTTGCCACCCGTTTAGCATTTCTAACAGTAGGCTTATGGTGGATTGGGTTTTCTTGTATTACTTTTACCCATGTGAGAGACAAGCATAAAAAAGAGACGCGTCTCTCTCCCGAAATCCTTATGAAAGGCTTTCAAGAAATCAGGAAAGTGAGCCTTCAAATTGCAAAACTTCCTAAATTACTTTTATTTTTAGCCTCATTTTTCTTTTATAGTATGGCAGTACAAACCATTATGTTTCTTGCTGCAACTTTTGCCGACAAAGAGCTAAAAATGTCAGGTCCAGAATTAATTCTTATTGTACTGATACTTCAAATTGTAGCGATTTTGGGAGCATCTCTTTTTGCGCACCTCTCTGATAAGATAGGCAATAGACTTGTCCTCATTATTCTGCTTATTGTTTGGATAATAATTTGTTATTTAGCTTATATTATCGGCACAAAACTACAATTTTACATCGTGGCAAGTGTAATCGGGTTAGTGATGGGAGGAATTCAATCCATGTCGCGCTCTACGTACTCCAAACTCATTCCGGAGAACACAAAAGATACTGCTTCTTTTTTTAGCTTCTACGATATTTTAGAAAAAATGGGAATTGTAATCGGTACGTTTACTTACGGATACATAGAAATGCTTACTGGTTCTATGCGAAATAGCGTACTTTTTTTGGGTGTCTTTTTCGTAATCGGACTAATTTTCATGCTATTAACCCGTATTACCCGAGAGAAACTACCCGATGATATAGGAAAAAATCTTATTTCGCGACCCAACCAATGAGTAAAGACTATATCCATTCTATTCTCTCTCCGGATTTGGATTTTGATACAATGGCCGCTGCTGTTTGGGAATATCAATATCAGCATAACTCCGTACTTCACCGATATTGTAACTTATTGGGTTTACGGGAGAATGTCTTTCTACCTATCTCTTTTTTTAAAGATTTTGAAATAAAAACAGGAACTTGGGAGACAGAAACAGTATTTGAAAGTAGCGGCACTACAGGGCAAATTCCATCACGCCATTTTGTAAAAGATATTAGTCTTTATCGCGAAATAGGGGTTGCGGGTTTTTACCATTTTTTTCCTCAAAAAAAATACAAAATACTTGCCCTCCTTCCCTCCTATATAGAAAGAAATTCGGCTTCGTTAGTTCGTATGGTAACCGATTGGATAAATGCTTTCGGTTCGCCCGGTAGCGGCTTTTATCTATATAATTTTAACGAATTAGAGAAAGCTATTTATGAAAGCGAAGGAGAAAACATTCTTCTTATCGGGGTAACTTTCGCACTCTTAGACTTTGCGGAGCAACTTAAATATCCGCTGCCTCAAAATACGATTGTGATAGAAACTGGGGGAATGAAGGGAAAAAGAGAAGAAATTACCCGAAATGAGCTTCATAAAAAACTAAGCACAAGTTTTGGGCTTAAACAAATCGCTTCCGAATATGGAATGACGGAGTTAATGAGTCAGGCTTATTCTCTTAAAGACGGCAGGTTTGTATGTCCACCATGGATGAGAATTATTGTTTCAGATATTCATCTCCCAAGCAAAATTTTACCCTACGGAAATACGGGTAGAATTAATATTATTGACCTTGCGAACTTTCATTCCTGTGCTTTCCTTTCTACTGACGATATAGGCATTCTTCACGAAAACGGAGAATTTGAAGTACTTGGGAGAATAGAGCTTTCAGAAAATAGAGGATGTAGCCTGATGTATGTTTAGTTTAATGTTTTTGGGATTTTAAAATATAGGTAAAGCAGCTCTTTTGTATTAATTAAGGAGTGATTTATTGCATAAAACTGCTAGACTCTTTCAATAATTGTAGCGATTCCCATTCCTCCTCCAATACAAAGGGTTATCAACCCGGTGGATTTATTACTACGTTCGAGTTCATCCAGAACAGTTCCCAATAACATACAACCAGTAGCACCAAGCGGGTGCCCAAGCGCAATCGCTCCCCCATTCACATTTATTTTATCGTGTGGGACACCTGTATCCTGCATAAAACGAAGGACTACGGCGGCAAAGGCTTCGTTTACTTCAAATAAATCAATGTCGCCAAACTCCATTCCAGCTTTGCGAAGTGCCTTACGGCTTGCAGGTGCTGGACCTACAAGCATAATTGTGGGGTCGGTACCACAAACCGCAAATGCCTTAATTTTTGCACGTGGCTTTAGCTCCAGCCTATCCCCTATTTGTTTGTTCCCTAGTAGTGCTACCGCCGCCCCGTCCACAATCGCAGAAGCGTTTCCCGCATGATGAACATGAATAACCTCCTCTATTTCAGGATACTTATCTATAACTACAGCATCAAATCCCGCTACTTCCCCCATTGTTGCAAAAGAAGGGGTTAGCGCATGAAGTCCTTCTAAGGTAGTAGTCGGGCGAATGTTTTCATCTGTACTCAAAATCACATTTCCATTAATGTCCTTTACAGCAATACGCGATAAAAAATATCCAGACTTCTCGGCTAATGCCGCCCTTTGTTGAGAGTGGTAAGCAAATAAATCCACTGTTTCTCTATCAAAACCATACTTGCTTGCAATCAAATCCGCAGAGATGCCCTGCGGTACAATCATACCCGGTAGTACGACCGCAGGGTCCACAAACATTGCCCCTCCGTCTGAACCCATCTTTACCCTAGACATACTTTCCACTCCTCCCGCAAGCATCATCTCCACATTGCCAGACTGAATATAAGCCGCTGCTTGGTTAATCGCTTCCAATCCCGAACCACAAAAACGATTGAGGCTCACCCCACATAAATGCGTTCCATAACCGGATAATTGTGCGGCGGTTTTGGCTATATTAGCCCCTTGCTCTGCCGTTTGGGTAACGCAGCCCAATATCATATCCTCAATAGGGGCGGGGTCAAAACCCTTTTTATCCCTCAAAGCACCCAATACCTGCGCAACCAATTCTACCGGGGTTACCCCCACAAGTGTTCCTTTACTATTTCCTCTACCCCTTACTGTCCGAATCGTATCATAAATAAATGCTTCCATCTTTTGGTTTTTTTTGAAACAAATGCAAAGATAACAATTAATCAAGAAGCAAACCTTATTAGGGTCTCTACACTCTTTAAAAAAACAAAAATCCTACAACACTTAAAAAGAGTATTCGTTCCCCAATCAAAATATTAGGAAAAAATCTTTACCCTTTACGAACAATTTTACCCTTCCAGCCAATAATCCCATCTTCGAGATTCACCGATTTAAGCCCGTTTTTCTTCATTAATATACAAGTATTACCACTTCTTCCTCCTGATTTACAATACACATAATAAGTTTTGCTTTTATCCAAGTTCGCAATTTTTTCTTCAAATCCGGATTCATTGTAGTCAAGAAATAAGGTAGCACCTTCAATATAACCTGCCTCCACTTCTTCCGGAGTTCTCGCATCTAACACAACTACATCAGGGTTATTCATTCCTGCTTGGAATTCAGAGAAGCTAAGATTCTTAATGCCGGACTTTTGTCCATTAGAGCAAGAAGAAAATAATAGAAGAGCGTTAAAAATTCCAAAAATTAACCACAGTTTACGCATATTTTACAAGATTAAACGTTTAAAATAATTCTTTATACAATATATATATTCCCATCAAAAGAATAAAATAGCCAAAACCTGTTTTCAGTTTATCTCCGGGTATAAAACGAGATAGGTAATTCCCAATAAAAATTCCTACAACAGAAGCTAAGGTAAAGCTAAGGAGTATCCTCCACTCTACAGTTCCTCCGCTTTGTAAATCGCCAGCAAATCCGATGAGAGATTTTGCAGCGATAATGAGCAAAGAAGTACCAATTGCCAGCCGCATGGGTAACTTAGCCAATAAGACCAAAGCCGGTATGATTAAAAACCCGCCCCCTGCACCTACTAATCCAGTAAGTACTCCAACGAGTAAGCCTTCTATCAGAATAAGCGGATAATTATAACGGGTTTCTTGTGTTTCTGTTGCTGATGTTTTTTTTCCGGAACGAATCATCGAGAAAGAAGCCATTCCCATAAAAGCCGCAAAAAGCACCATCAACGCCATATCTTTGGTTACCTGCCAATGGGATATATTTCCTATTATGTCCGGAATCTGTGGTAAAATCCATAAACGGGTAAGATATACTGATACGATAGAAGGCACACCAAAAACTAAAGCTGTAAGGTAATCTACTTTTTTCTGAAAAGCATTTTGAAGACCTCCCACAAGTGCCGTTGAACCTACAATAAAAAGAGAATAAGCGGTGGCAAACACCGGCTGTACCCCCATCACATAAACCAATATAGGGACAGTAAGAATAGACCCGC